>CAZLRY010000017.1:0-20654 GCA_964561675.1 uncultured Chitinophaga sp. | reverse complement strand
AGTTGTCGGATGAATTGCAGCAATCCGCTGAAATAACCGAGCGTTGTACCAATAAAGGGAAACGTCTGCAGCAGCAGTTTTATGCCAACAGCCGGATCCAGGAACATGCGGGTTTTGAGGAACTTGATATAGCCGGGTTGCAGCGCGGTATCCATAAAGTGCTGGAGCAGATAAATTCTTTGACTAAAGAAAACAAGGCCCTAACCCAGCTGAAAAAACAACTGGACGATACAAGGGAGCGAAAAGAGACGGCCCAGCTCAGCCAGGATCAGCTGGTACGGGAAGAAGGAGTGATCAATCAGCAACTCGAATCCCTTACACAGCAGCTTGAAGGATTGAAACTGATTGTGGACCAGATCACGCATGAAGAGAAAGATTTGTTATTGCAGTTCCAGCAGCAGCAATCGGAGTTTATGAGCCAGATTACATTGGAGAATCTGGATGCACAGTTCAACGCTTTCCGGGATGCACGGCAGTCCGGTTTGGAAAAACTAAAAGGCAGTTTGCAGAAAACCGAGACCGGGCTGAGCCGGGCGATCTATTTGATCAAAAACCCTTCGGGTGCGTTGACTCAGAAGTATCCGGACTGGAGTGGCGATGTGGTGGGCTTCTCCGAAGACGCGCAGTATGCCAATGAGTATATTGAATGGATGGATAAGCTGAGTTCGGAGAATCTGCCGAAGTATAAACGCGATTTTGAAAATTATATCAGCGATACCATTACCTATAAGATCGGCGGACTGAATGAGGAGCTGGATAAATGGGAGCGGGAGATCAGTAACAGTATTGTCAAGCTGAACCAGTCGCTGAGTGGTATCAATTTCAACCGGATGCCGGATACCTATGTACAATTGAGGAAACAACCCGTACAGGCGGGATCGGAGATCCGTGAATTCAAAATGCAATTGCTCGATGCCTTACCCCAGGCAGCCAACTGGCAGCAGAGCAGTTTTGAAGAAAAGGCCCTGCATTTTACCCAGAAGATACAACCGTTAATTGCCGAACTGGATGCCAGTGATACCTACCGGAATAAAGTGATGGATGTACGGAACTGGTTTGAGTTCTGGGCCGATGAAAAATACCGGAGTAATAATGAAACCAAGAAAACTTATCGACAGATGGGGCAATTGTCCGGAGGTGAAAAGGCCCAGCTGACTTATACCATTCTCTGTTCGGCTATTGCTTACCAGTTTGGCATTACCCGCGAAGGAAGGGCCAGCAAGAGTCTGCGCTTTATTGCGGTAGATGAAAGTTTCAGCAACCAGGATGAAGAAAAAGCCACTTACCTGATGGAGCTGTGTAAGCAGTTGCATCTGCAGTTGTTGGTTGTAACACCCAGTGATAAGATCCAGATCGTCCAGGACTTTATTGCCCATGTACATTTAGTGCAGCGGGTACAGAACCGGCACAGTGTGATCTACAATATGACGATCAAGGAACTGAAGGATCAGATGGAGGGCGGTGAACCGGAGAAAGTGGTGGCCGTGAAGAAGGGCCGGAAGACGGCGGTGAGTTGAATGCCTCCCGATCAATCAAAATAAACTTAATTTTATACCCGTTTGAAATCCACACTTTTTAAAACAGGTATATACCTTTTGTTATCCATCCTTATCCTGGTTATGCTGGTCACCCTGATCCAGTATACCGGAATGGATGATCAGACGGGCTTCCTGCAATTCAAGCAGGACTACCTGGGTAATCCGGTATGGAAGGCTGCTTTTTATATTCATGTATTTACTTGTTTTTTCTGCTTACTGGCCGGTCTGACCCAGTTTTCATCAGGATTACTGAAAGGGCGGAAAAAACTACACCGGCTACTGGGAAAGTTGTATGTTTTTAATATACTCTTTATCAATGTCCCGGTGGGAATGATCCTGGCCGTTAATGCAAACGGAGGATTAATCTCAAGGATTGCGTTTTGTTTGCTGGGGCTACTCTGGTTTTTTTTTACGGTAATGGCCTGGATCTATGCCCGCCGGAAAAAATTTATACTTCACCGCCGGTTTATGATCCGGAGTTATGCGCTCACCCTTTCGGCACTCACGCTGCGGCTCTGGAAACCGGTGTTTGTCACTTTCACCAATCTGGATACTGATACAATTTACCAGGTGGATGCCTGGCTGGGATTCGGACTGAATCTGTTGGTAGCGGAGTGGATTATCAGGAGGAAAAAGAAATCAACGCTCTAAATAAATACTATTGTCCAGTATATAAAGGGCAAAGAAAGTAAGGATGGAAAAACTTACGAGAAAGATCAGGATCCGCCAGCCAATCCCATACCGATTCCCCTCCAGTACTTTTTCAAAAGGTTTCCAGGCAAGTACAGAAAGCCAAATATTAACAAACAGGATCACAATGGCAAGCAGGAGCAGCATAGGAACAGTTTAGCCGAAATTATTAAAAAAAAGGGTGTGCGGATGAACATTCACTTATTTTTATGAAACAGTTTTTACATGCGGGTATTCCTGTCCATATTATTTTCCATTTACTGTTGCCAGGCTGCCGGTCAATCCCGTTTCAATGCCTCTGTTACCGACAGTGTACTATTCAGCACGATGAACCGGTTTACTTTACAGCCCACCAATGCTGAAGTAATACAAGTGTTGCAGGCGATTGACAGAAAATATATCGCCATTGAAGACACCCTTTACGCTTTTCCGTCATTAAAGCATACCATCGTTCAGGCGGTGTTTATCAGTTACCAGACCCTGGTAACGGCTAAAGTGGCAACCGCCATGATTCTTAAGGATACCAATCGTTACAAGAGCCAGATCTATGACCTGGCCCGGTTTGACTATGACACACTCCGGTTTCTCCAATATCACCTTGGCGGACATGATTTACCCGAACCTTATTCAGATAGACTATTTCCGGTGGAAACTGAACTGGTAGACCCCCTTCGGATTGGTCCGGTCTTGCAGACAAAGTCGATCCTGTTCAATAATCCTTTCCTGCAAAAGCTAAAAGACAGTTTAGCCCGACGTTTACCAAAGAAAGAAAGAGTCCTGCTGAACGATTATTTAAACAGAGAGTATGATTATTGCGACCCCCGTCATCACCGGTTTCAGGCAAAAGCTGTCGGTATCAGCTATATCATTACCGGTCCGGGTACGCTCCGTTATGCCGGTATTGATATCTATGGACGGCATTTCCTGTGGACCCTGGATCAGGACAAAAATTACGAAGTGATAAAGGTGGAAGGTTTGTGGGTGTATTGAAAGGAATTCCCATTGACTTAAGCCACTCACTTTAGTATCTTTCAGTTGGTAAAATAAATTTCACATGAAAAGGATCCTGACCTGCATTCTGCTGCTTATTTGTATCCAAAGCTTTGCCCAGCAAAATATCAGTGTTGTCAGCAGCAGTGCTTCTGCCCCCTGGCTTGCCACTGAAACGGCTTCTTTGTCAGCATTGAATCAAAAAAAACCGGATGCCGTCATTTTCACTGATCAACCCTTGCAAACCATCGAAGGCTTCGGCACCTGTTTCAATGAATTGGGCTGGACCTCACTATCGATCCTGCCCGCTTCCGACCGTGAAAATATCCTGAAGGAAATGTTTGCCCCGGGCATCGGCGCCAATTTCACCATTTGCCGGATGCCCATCGGGGCCAATGATTTTTCCCGTCAATGGTATTCCTATAATGAGTCGGCCGGTGATTATGCCATGAAAAAATTCAGTATCGCCAATGACCGCGAAACCCTGATCCCTTTTATTAAAGCCGCGCAGCAGTATAATCCGAAGATAAAGATCTGGGCCTCTCCCTGGTCGCCCCCTTCCTGGATGAAATACAACGGTCATTATGCGGCACGGTCGGTCAACAAAGCAAATTTCGTTTCAGAAGAATGGGGTATGGACCTGAGGGAGATCAGCAATGGTTTAACGCCAGATAAGGAAGGCCGGGAAGGAACCGATATGTTTATCCAGGAGGATAAGTATTTTACTGCTTATACACGCTACTTCTCCCGCTTTATTGATGCTTATCGTAAGCAAGGAATAAAGATCAGCATGGTGATGCCGCAGAATGAATTCAATTCAGCCCAGGTATTCCCAAGCTGTACCTGGACAGCCGCGGGGCTCACCCGGTTTATCCGGGTACTGGGTCCGGCCATGAAGAAAAAAGGGGTGGACCTGTTCCTGGGTACGATTGAAAGAGGGAGTCATTTGCTGGCCGATACGGTGTTAAACGATCCCGGATGCAAACCCTATGTAAAAGGAGCCGGCTTTCAATGGGCCGGGAAGGATGCCATTGCCTCGATCCATAAAAATTATCCTGACCTGCCGCTCTACCAGACCGAACAGGAATGCGGCAACAGCAAGAACGACTGGAAATACTGCGTGTATACCTGGGAACTGATGAAACATTATTTATCTAATGGAGCGAATGCTTATACGTACTGGAATACGTCCCTCAAACAGGGCGGTATCAGTACCTGGGGATGGAAACAAAATTCATTGGTGAGTGTGGATACAATCAATAAAACGTACCGGTATAATTATGAATATTACCTGATCAAACATTTCAGTCATTTCGTACAAGCGGGTGCCCGGCGTCTGTCTACCAATGGCGCATTTTCTGACCTGCTGGCGTTCCGTAATCCGGACGGATCTCTCGTACTGGTGGCCTATAACAGCGGAGCCGCCAGAAAAATCAATGTTCAGGTCGGAGATCAGTCACTGGAAGCAACCCTGCCGGCTGATTCATTCAACAGTTTTAGCTGGAAATAACATTCTTTTACACGAACAGTTTGTATATTCAGAGGATATTCACCTCAACGAAACAACTGACATGCGTAAAATATTCATTCTCTTTTTAACTATTTGTTTTACCGTTATGACTAACGCCCAGGATACGATCAACTACCGGTTTACCTTTAATCACCTCGCCCTTTCTGTAAAAGATCTAAACCAGTCCGTGAATTTTTATAAAAACGTATTGCACCTGAAAGAAATTGAAAACCGCACCAAAAACGAAGGTATCCGTTGGGTATCACTCGGGGAAGGAAAAGAGCTGCACATCATTTCCACCACACCCGGTGAAGTAAAAATCACCAAAGCCGTGCACCTGGCCCTGACCTCGCCCCGGTTTCATGATTTTGTGAAAGAACTGGAAGCAAAGAAAATTCCGTTCACCGACTGGCCTGGCACGCCCGGCAAAGTGCATGTTCGTCCCGATGGTATTCTGCAGATCTATTTACAGGACCCGGATGGGTACTGGATTGAAGTCAACAGCGTGGCGCAGTAGGCGGTTTTTGTTCAGGCCACTCAAAGTGGCCAGAACAAAAACCAAACAATAGTTATGAATTCAAACCGTGAACAAATAATCTGTTGGGAAGTCATCCCCCTTGCAGGAATTCCACTGTTCATTTTGCTCTATTTTATTGCCGCCCATTTTTATCCCGGCGGGCATCCGGGTAATCTCCAGGCCGACGGATTCAGCTGGCTGCACAATTATTGGTGCAATCTCCTCAATGAACTGGCCATTAACGGAGAAAAGAATCCGGGACGCCCGGTGGCCCTGGCCGGGATGATCGTATTATGCAGCAGTCTCGCTACCTTCTGGTTTTATTATCCGGTTAAGCCGGGCATTTCCCGCAAACTGCAATGGCTGATCCGGATCAGTGGTCCCCTGGCGATGGGGACGGCTCTCTTTATTACGGTCTTTGATCATGATGGGGTGACCAATATCGCCTCTTTACTGGGACTGATTGCCGTAACAGGTACCTTGTTTATACTCTATAAAACAAAACAGACCTGGTTATTCCGGCTCGGTCTGCTGAACTTGTTGCTTGTAGCGGTTAACAACCTGTTTTATTATACTCCTTCGTTACTTCATCTGCTGCCAGTGGTACAAAAAATTAGTTTTGTATCGGTGTTAGGGTGGATATGGCTTTGCGTTTATGAAACCACTAATTTTAAGCTGCAAAACGCCGATATGAAAAAGCTCCTCTTATTAGTAGTCCTCTTTGCCTGTACCACGGGCCAATCACAAATCACCACCCGGATCGAACTCAGTAATGCCCTGTTCAAAACCGGGGATAATCCGGAATGGAGTAAACCGGGACTGGATGACCATGACTGGAAACCCATCAAACCCCAATACAATTGGGAAAAACAAGGCTATGCCGACTATGATGGGTTTGGCTGGTACCGTTTTCACTTTGAATTGTCCTCGCTGATAAAGCTTAATAGCTTCTGGCCCGATAGTGTCCGGTTCTTTCTTGCCAAAATGGATGACGCAGATGAAGTATACCTGAATGGAAAGCGGATCAGCAAGACCGGGCGTTTCCCGGATGATCCGGGAGGTTATAGTACGCAGTGGGACCGCTGGCGCGACCTGCGGATTGCCACGAATGATCCGGTTCTGTTGTGGGATAAGGACAATGTACTGGCCATCCGGGTATATGACGGAGGTGGTATTGGTGGGATGTTTGGCGGAATACCCGGCATCAGCATGCCCCAGCTGAAAGATATGGCCAGCCTGGAATACAAAAACAAAACCCTGCATTTCCGGCACCAGCTGCCTGAAAAAATCACCGGGGTGCTGACGATAAAAATAACCGATCCGGCCACACAGACCGTGGTGAAAAATAACAGTCAGCCCATTTCGGCAGAACCAAACAGCGACTATACATTACCGTTGCCAACAGACCCCAGGACCCGACAGGAGATTGCAGTCAGTTTTATGGAAAATAAAAGTGGTCAACAGCTTTACTTGCTGACTGTTCCTCCTTACCTGCTTACACCTGCTCCAAAAGCCGCACCCCGGATCAATAATGCAACCGTCTTTGGGGTTCGTCCCGGCTCCCCCTTCCTTTTCAAAATTGCAGCCACCGGGGAAAAGCCCTTACAATATAATGCCGTGGGTCTTCCAAAAGGCTTAAAACTGGATCCGGTTACCGGCATCATAACCGGTACCCTTCCCCGTGCCGGAGAATACAACCTGCAACTGGTGGTAAAGAATAAAAAAGGCAGGGCCCGCCAGGATTTTACCATTAAATGTGGTGACCTACTGGCGCTTACGCCACCCATGGGCTGGAACAGCTGGAATTGCTGGGGACTCAGTGTGAGTTCGGAAAAAGTAAAAGCATCGGCCCAGGCATTGATTGATAACGGGCTGATCGATCATGGATGGAGTTATATGAATATTGATGACGGATGGGAGGCACCAACGCGCAATGAAAAAGGAGAGATTGTTACCAATAACAAATTCCCAGATATGAAAGCACTGGGTGATTGGCTCCACAGCAAGGGATTGAAGTTCGGCATTTATTCATCTCCCGGCCCGCTCACCTGTGGCGGTTATCTGGGTTCTTACCAACATGAAAAGCAGGATGCCGATATGTACACGCAGTGGGGTATTGATTATTTAAAATATGACTGGTGCAGTTATGGACAGATCCATGGCGGGAAAGATACGAGTACGGCTTCCTATATAAAACCTTATACCACGATGCAGGCCGCCCTGCGGGCCCAACCCCGGGATATCGTGTATAGTTTATGTCAGTATGGAATGAAAGATGTCTGGAAATGGGGACATGAAGTGGATGGAAACTGCTGGCGAACGACGGGTGATATTGAAGATACCTGGGAAAGCATGTATGCCATTGCCTTTAATCAGACAGCCATGCAGCCCTATGCAAAGCCTGGTCGCTGGAATGATCCCGATATGCTGATTGTTGGAAATGTGGGCTGGGGAGAGAACCTGCACCCTACCCGACTTACTGCTGATGAACAATACACGCATATCAGTTTATGGAGCCTGCTGGCGTCTCCCTTACTGATCGGTTGTGATATTGCCAGTATGGACGAGTTTACCCTCAATCTGCTCAGCAATGATGAAGTAAATGCCATTAACCAGGATGCAGCCGGCAAACAAGCCATACGCGTAATCAAAAGAGAGAATTACCAGGTCTGGGTGAAGGAGTTGATGGACGGCAGTAAGGCCATTGGTATTTTCAATGTGGGAGAGAAATATGAAAACCTTCGGATTGACTGGACAGAACTGGGACTGGAAGGCAATTATTCGATCCGTGATTGCTGGCGGCAGAAAGACCTGGGGACTGGCAACAGTTATTCCAGCCGTATTCCGCCGCATGGGGTAAGTCTGATCAAAATCAGCCGCTGAGTTTGCCCTGATTAATCTTTACCTTTGGCGCCTTTATATGCCGGGTAAATCAACTAAAATCATCATTATTGCCGCGCCTTCCGGGGCGGGTAAAACCTCCGTGGTGCGTCATCTTTTAAAAATGATGCCGGAACAGCTTTCTTTTTCCATTTCAGCCGCCACCCGGAAACCCCGGAATAATGAAAAGGACGGCGTGGACTATTATTTTCTTTCCGTGGAAGACTTTGAAGCAAAGATCGCGGCCGATGAATTTGTGGAATGGGAAATGGTGTATGAAGGAAAATACTACGGCACACTTAAAGAAGAAGTAGAGCGGATCTGGAACGAAGGCAAAGCCCCGCTCCTGGATGTGGATGTACAAGGCGGATTACATGTGCAGGATAAATTCACGGGACAAACCCTTTCCTTATTTATTGAACCTCCATCCATTCAGGAACTGGAGCGCCGGCTCCGTTCACGCGGAACAGAAACTGAAGAATCCCTCAAAGCCCGCGTAAACAAAGCCGCCTACGAGCTCACGTTCAAAGATCAGTTTGATCATGTGATCCTGAATGACGAACTGCCCCGTGCCTGTAGTGAGGCAGAGACCCTGATTCGTCATTTTCTGATGAATGGAAGTAATTGGCCACAAATCAGTAAATAATTAATAATCAATAATTTATACTCTTAAGCTTGGCCCCTCAGGAGGCCCCATTTTCTATTCTCTATTCTCCATTTACTATATTTGCCTCATGATCGATTGGTACTCTATTGTGTTTTTCCTCCTCACGCTCCTGCTCATGGGTTTTTTCGCAGGAATTGAAATGGCCTTTTACAGTGCCAACCGGCTGAGCCTGGAGTTGAAAAAGAAACAGGGGGACAGTAATATGGAGATTCTCTCCGAATTCCTGGAATCACCGGCCCGTTTCCTGGGCACTACGTTGCTGGGCTTTAATATTTTCCTGGTTTTCCTGGGACTGCAGATCAGTACCGTTATGCAGCCGATCTGGCGTTACTGGCATATTGGTTCCGATACAGTACATATTATTGTGGAGATCATTCTCGCTACATTTATCGTGCTCATTTTCGCGGAGTTTATTCCCCGTGCATTTTTCAGGGCACGGAGCAACTGGTTATTACTACGGCTGGCCCAGGTAACCAATGTATGTTACCAGTTATTATTCCCGATTGCCGCCTCCTTTATTGATCTTTCAGAATGGCTGCTTAAATATGTGTTCAATATCCGGATGGATAAAAACAATAAGGAAGCCCTGAAACGGAGTGACCTGAAACACCTGTTTCAGTCAGGCAACAACGACGAACGGCAGGAACGTAATACCCAGCTGATGGAAAATGCGCAGGAACTGCCGAAAATAAAAATCCGCCAGTGCCTGGTTCCGCGTAAAGAAATTGTAGGCATTGAAAGTAAAGCCACCGTGGAGGAGCTTACTAAAAAATTTATGGAGACCAAGCTCAGTAAGTTGCTGGTCTATGAAAACAATATTGATCATATCATTGGCTATGTGCACCAGCTGGATATGTTTAAGAAACCGGAAACCGTCCAGTCTGTCCTGCTGCCCATACCCGCCGTTCCCGAAAGCATGAGTGCCACCGACCTGATCGGCAAGTTCAGCAAGGAGCGGAAGAGCATTGCCTGGGTGGTGGACGAATTTGGTGGTACGGCCGGGATCATCACGATGGAAGATGTGCTGGAGGAATTATTCGGTGAGATCCATGATGAATATGACACGGAGGAGTTCGTGGAAAAACAACTCGCAGAAAATGAATACATGTTCTCCGGCCGCCTGGAACTGGATTACCTGGAAGAAAAATACGGGTTTATCTTTGGCCAGGAAGAAGCCGAAACCCTTTCCGGCTATATCATCAATCACCACGAAACCATTCCCCGCCAGAAAGAACGCATTATCATTGACGATTACGAATTCGACATTATTCATGTAACGGATACAAGGATTGAGACGGTGAAGATGAAGAAGCTAAAGTAATGTGCCAATATTCCAATTAGCCAATGTGCCAATTGGGGAAGAGAATGAAAGACTGAAAGTCGCTCTCAGGAGGGAAATAAGGAAGCCAAAACATCCGGCCAAACTAATTGCCCGGATGATGATGATAACCTGCTTAATACACATAATATTCAGCATTGAAGCCAATTTCCTTAGTATGTCCATTGGCACATTGGCATATTGGCTAATTGGCACATTCTCTCTCTGGAACATTGGCTAATTAGTTATATTTGCCTCTCGTAATAAAAACCATGGCACTATTCGATTTTTTTAACCGGCGGAAGACGGAAACCCAGGGAGAGATGACTTTTATCGACCACCTGGAGGAATTGCGCTGGCACCTGGTGCGGTCGGTGATTGCCGTAGTGATCTGTGCCATTGGGGTAATGATCTTTTCAAAGGAGGTTGTGGAAGATGTGCTGATGGCGCCCACCCGGGCTGATTTCGTATCTGCACAATGGCTCTGTTCCATGGGTAAAAGTATCGGGATCGGGGACGCTCTTTGTTTTCCCGGCATTGATGCCAAATTCCTGGAGAATACCATGACCGGTCAGTTTCTGGCCTATTTCACCCTCGGATTTATGGGCGGTTTTGTGATCGCCTTCCCTTATATCTTCTGGGAATTCTGGCGCTTTGTCAGACCCGCTTTATCCGAGAAAGAACTGAAAAAAACAAGGGGGGTTATTTTCTGGGTGTCTATGTTATTCTTTTCAGGAGTAGCATTTGGTTATTTCATCCTCACCCCGTTCATGGTGAATTTCTATTTCAACTTCAAACTCAGTTCTCAGATCGTGATCATGCCTTCTTTCTCTGATTACCTGGAGAACCTGATCTATACAACCGTGGGCATCGGTGTGCTTTTTCAAATGCCGTTGCTGGTCATGGTACTGGCCCGTATCGGTATTGTTACGGCCAAATTTCTCCGCAAATACCGCCGTCATGCGTTTGTGATCATCGTGATTGCCGCTGCAATAATTACACCATCCACCGATCCATTCAGCCTCACCATCGTTACCATTCCGCTTTACCTGCTCTTCGAAGCCAGTATCATGGTGGCTGCAAGGATCAATAAGCAACAGGAGAAAGTGGCGAAGGAATGGAGCTGATGGTTTAGTTAGTAGTTCGTAGTCGGTAGTTAGTAGTCAACAGCCCATCTAAAATCAGTCGGGAGTTAGTAGTTAGTAGTCGGGAGTCAACAGCCCCTCTAAAATCAGTCGGGAGTTAGTAGTTCGTAGTCGGGAGTCAACAGCCCCTACTGAGGACTTTTATCAAATGCGACAAATTGAACCTTTTTTACGTAATCTCCTTGTCACCCTGAGTAGTCCCGCAAAAACAAATCTCCGGGATGTAAACAATAGATTCAGCGGGACGTACCGAAGGGTCGTACTTCGTACCTCGTACTTTGTATATAGATTCGTAACTTTACCGGGCAGTAACTATTTCATCTTTTATTCAACTTCTTCTTATGCATTCTCCCTTTGATCTGCACAAACCCATCGCTATCGGCAGTGATCATGCCGGGTTTAAATACAAGGAACAACTGATTTCCTTCCTGGAAGGAAAAGGGTTGCCCTTTACAGATTTTGGAACACATAGTGCCGACTCGGTGGATTATCCGGATTTTGCACACCCGGTGGCTTCAGCTGTTGAAAGCGGGGAAGCGGCATTTGGCATCCTTATCTGTGGCAGCGCCAATGGCGTGGCTATCACGGCCAACAAACACCAGGGCATCCGGGCCGCGATTTGCTGGGGAGAAGAACTGGCCCAGTTATCAAGGGCACATAATAATGCCAATGTGATTTGTATCCCGGCCCGCTTTGTACGCGAGGGAGATGCCGAGAAAATGGTCGCCCATTTTATGACCACCGCTTTTGAAGGAGGCCGTCATGCCACCAGGGTCAACAAGATTTCCTGCAGCTGATAAAAGCCGGTCATCCATATTTTATCCCTTCCTTTCCCGGAAGGGATTATTTTTACCCTTACTACAAACCAATAACAACCATATGTTTAAAAAAATCATCATTTGTGCCTTCGTGCTGGTTCCCTTACTGGCAACTGCGCAGAAAAAAGACAAGAACGCGGTAAAAGCGGCCTCCACTATAACGGTGGATGACCTTAAAAAACACCTTTATATTATTGCCAGTAAAGAAATGCAGGGCCGGGGTACTCCTTCAGCGGGACTGGACCGGGCAGCAGATTATATAGAAGCACATTTTAAATCACTTGGGTTGCTGCCTGGTAATAACGGCAGTTACCGGCAATTCTATCCGTTGTATATGGACTCCATGACCAGCACGGCCATGAAACTAAATGGAGCCACACTGGAAATCAATAAAGATTTTCAACCCCAGACCAGTAACTATACAGCCTCGATGCGCTTTTCTGAAGTGGTGTTTGCAGGCTATGGAATCAGTGATGGAGATAAAAGAGATGATTATAAGGACCTCAAAGTAGCCGGCAAACTGGTGATGATCATGGATGGCAGTCCGGCAGATTATAAATCCTCCCAGACCGGATTTAATTCGCCGGCCGGAAATATGGGCAAAATGAACGCCGCCCTGAGCAGGGGTGCCGCTGCAATTATGATCATTAATACCGGCTTCCCACGCACCCGGATGATGAATACCACCAGTAACTGGAGCATGAACGGGTTTAAAGCGGCGCAGGCCATTTTCAGTTTCGCTGTTTCAACAGATGTAGCCGGAAAAATACTGGGCGAAGATGGTAAAACATTGGCCGATAAAATCAAAGCAGGTTCCGTAGCAACTAAAGCATACCCTGCAGAAGTAGACCTGGAATACATGAAGACATCAAAGACCGCCAATGCGTCCAATGTGATCGGTGTACTGGAAGGCACGGACCTGAAAGATGAATATGTATTTATCACCGCGCACTACGACCACCTGGGCATGCGTGATACCGTGATCTTTTATGGGGCGGATGATGATGGTTCAGGCACCACAGGTGTACTGGAAATCGCTGAAGCATTTGTGAAGGCCAAAGCAGCCGGGAAAGGTCCGCGACGCAGTATTGTATTTATGACGGTGAGCGGAGAAGAAAAAGGGTTATGGGGTTCCGGTTATTATGGCAATCATCCCATTTTCCCGTTGGATAAAACCACCGTGGACCTCAATATTGACATGATCGGCCGGAATGATGCCAGCCGTAAAGTGGGGGATTCCTCCAATTATGTGTATGTGGTAGGCGATGATAAGATCAGTTCAGACCTGAAAGTCATCAGTGAAGGAATGAATAAACTTTATGTAAAAATGGAACTGGATTATAAATTCAATGATCCGAAAGATCCGAACCGTATCTATTTCCGCAGTGATCATTACAATTTTGCGGCCAAGGGTGTGCCTATCATTTTCTATTATGATGGTATGCTGGGAGCCGATTATCACCGGCCCACGGATACCCCTGACAAAATACAGTATGAGCTTTTTGCAAAAAGAGCTAAACTGGTATTCTTTACAGCCTGGGAAATGGCGAACCGGAATGAACTGCTGAAAAGGGATATCAAACTCGAGATTCCGAAGCGCGGAATGTGATCCCCTCAATTGATTTGAAAGCCCCGTTAAGCCGGGGCTTTTTTTTGCCTGCGGCAAAAAGAGCCACGGATTGCACGGATCAGCACGGATTTCGACTTCAAGTGTTTTAATGAGCTTTAAATATTGGCACAGACAATTTAATCCGTGCTGATCCGTGCAATCCGTGGCTACCTTTAAATGCCGAAGGCAAATCATCCCTGGCCAGCGTCGAAAGTTTTCAGCTTATTTTTATTATTTTAGCTAAAACCTGCCACATGCAACAAGATCCGCAAGATGAGAGTATTGTTTCCGGTATTTATGACAATTACCAGGATACACAGAAAGAGATCCTGGAAATAGAACTTAAAAAGACAAAGAATAAGCTTTTTACCCTGGCCGCTATCTTTTTTATCAGTGACCTGATTCAGCTGATCGCCGCCAATGCCGTCAATCCGGCTACAATGATCGTAATTGCCGTCATCCCTTTATTATTTGTAGGCCTGGCTTTTCTTTCCGGCAAGGAACCGTTGCTGGCCATGATTATTTGTGCCGTGATCGTTGCCGCCATCTGGATTTATATGGCCGTATTGTCCGGCGGACTTACAGCCATCAGTGGCCTGATTATGAAGGGTGTGGTGGTCTTCCTGATCATCGCTGGTTTCCAGAGTGCCATTGAGGCACAGAAAATTAAAAAGGAACTGAAGCGCTGACCGATCCGGGTATTTAATATTTTTTTTAAACTAAACGCAACTTCCGGGGTCTGATCTCTGTCTGATAAATATCACTTTAACAGCGATTTTGATCCCTACCTTCTAAATAGCAAGAACCCCGAACAGTTGTCTGTACGGGGTTCTTCCATTTTTATCCTTTTCAGCATTCATTACCAGCCAAGTACCCAGGCAAAAATCAGCGGAGCCACAATGGTGGCATCACTTTCCACGATGAATTTGGGTGTATTGATATCCAGTTTACCCCAGGTTATTTTTTCATTCGGCACAGCCCCTGAATATGAGCCGTAGGAAGTGGTGGAATCACTGATCTGGCAGAAATAACTCCAGAAAGGCACATCATGCCATTCCAGGTCCTGGTACATCATCGGCACCACACAGATCGGGAAATCACCGGCGATACCGCCACCTACCTGGAAGAAACCAACGCCTTTACCCCCGGAGTTGTTCCGGTACCAGTCGGCCAGCCATACCATATATTCAATTCCGTTCTTTACAGTGGAAGCTTTCAGTTCACCTTTGATCACATAACTGGCGAAGATATTACCGGTAGTACTGTCTTCCCAACCCGGTACCACGATCGGAATATTCTTTTCCGCGGCGGCAATGATCCAGCTGTCTTTCGGATCTATTTCATAATACTGCTTCAGGTCACCACTCAGTACAGTCTTATATAAGAACTCATGCGGGAAATAGCGTTCTCCGGCTGCTTCGGCGTCTTTCCACTGTTTTACCAGGTGTTTCTGCAGGCGGCGAAATGCTTCTTCCTCCGGAATACAGGTGTCGGTTACCCGGTTGTAGTGATTTTCGAGCAGATCCCACTCTTCCTGCGGTGTCAGATCCCGGTAGTTGGGAATGCGTTTGTAATGGGAGTGTGCCACGAGGTTCATCACATCTTCTTCCAGGTTAGCACCTGTGCAACTGATAATATCCACTTTGCCCTGGCGGATCATTTCGGCGAGGGAAATACCCAGTTCACCAGTGCTCATAGCACCGGCCAGGGTGATCATCATTTTACCTCCTTCGAGCAGGTGTTGTTCATAGCCTTTAGCAGCATCCACTAATGCAGCCGAATTGAAATGACGGTAATGATGTTGAATGAATTGAGAAACCGGACCTTTGTTCATTGTGTTTAAAATTTTAAGATCCGCCTTCAGATCATCCCGTATCGTACGGAATGAGACAATGCGGTGCGCAAAAGTACTGTTTTAGGGAGATTTTTATAAAAAGAAACCCCGGCTGCAGACGCAGACCAGGGTTGTTTTACCACACACCAAAACTAAGTCCTTCAGGATTTTTTAATCTTTTCCTTTATTGTCCAACTGTCATCTGCAGAGGCCCTGAGTACCAGCCGGGTATCCGCATTTTCCAGTGTCAGGTAATAAGTTGTGCCTTCCTCACGTGCGGCTTCAAACAAATCCGAGATCCAGTAATGGTCATACTTCTTTTTCAGATCCGTCTGCAGTTTGAGCGGAAGTTCGGAACAGGTAATATTCCGGGTCAGTCCGAGCAGACGACCATCGGTATTATAGAAAGCAAACACATGCTTGTCATTAAATACAAAGGATGCCTTATAATAATTAGGACCGGTGGTCCACTCCACCTGGCTGGCCGTTGTGAATTCAGTTTTAAAGGCATTTAATACTTTTTCATTTACATTTTCATCAGCGGCATTTACGGCCAGGGAGCTTATCAGTACCACAAGGGCCAACAGCGTCTTTTTCATTTTAGAAGGTTTGAAAGGTTTAAGAGGTTTAAAAGGTTTAAGAGGTTCAAAAGGTTCAAGAGGTTATTTTGTAAAAAGGTGTATTGGCTGTTTACTAATGACTAACGACTATTCCTGTATCTGTGTGACGGTTCAAAGATAGATTTGGTTACACCCGTTCACAAGCCAATTATGATTAACGGGGCCCCTTGTTAATAGCTGTTAACAGCTGCTAAATTCCATTAACCGCTCAGCATTTTTAACTACCGGTTATCCCGAAGGAATTAGGAATCCGGAGAAAAAATTTGTGCAAAAGAAAAAGTATTTAGATATTTGTCTAAATATATAATTAACCCTGATGAATGTTGTTTTTAAAGCCCTGAATGATCCGACCCGCCGGGAAATACTGGAACTGCTACAGCAACGGGATATGACAGCAGGGGAAATCGTGGATCATTTCACGATTTCCGGCCCGAGTATCTCCCATCACCTGGATCTCCTGAAACAGGCCGGGCTGGTGAGTGCGGAAAAAGAGGGACAGTATATATATTATTCCCTGAACACCACGGTAGTGGATGAGATTATGAAATGGTTTTTACAATTCAAGACAAAAAAGAAATAAGATGAATAAACTGATCAACTGGCTGGTTTTCCTGGTCATACTGGTTCCCGGGATTTACCTGGCGCTTACCTGGAATCAATTGCCTGCAAAAATTCCTATGCATTTTGACATCAACGGGAATGCCGACCGCTATGGTAATAAACAGGAACTGCTGACGGTGGTACTGATTTTACCGGCATTCAGTCTGTTTATCTATTTCCTGCTGGCCAATATTTACCGGATCGATCCCAAAAAATATGCTGATGAAAACAGGGTCCGGTTGAAACGGATTGCCTTTGCCGTTGTGTTATTCATGGTTGCCCTTACCTGCCTGATCATTTACAGTGCTTCCAATGGTGGTTCAAAATTTGATGTTAGCCTCGTGCTGGCAGCAGTTGGCTTATTATTCGCCATCATCGGGAATTACCTGCCAAACCTGAAACCAAACTACTTTGCCGGTTTGCGCCTACCCTGGACACTTGAAAATCCGGAAAACTGGAAGAAAACCCACGCACTTGCCGGAAAATTATGGTTTGGAGGTGGCCTTTTACTGGCCATTACCTGCCTTTTTTTACCAGCCAAAGCAGCCATGATCCTCTTCTTCGCTGTCATGATACTATTGGTCTTCATTCCGACTGTTTTTTCCTATCGTTTTTATATTCACCAAAAAAGAAGCGGTCCGGTGCAGTAAATTTGTGCCTTATCAATACAAGGCCTTATCAATTACCTCGCACACGCATATCTTTCTTTCAACCACCCCGGTGTGCTGGTGGGCAATATGATCAGCGATTATGTAAAAGGCCGGAAAAAACTCGATTACAATACTGAAATCCAGTGGGGCATACAGCTTCACCGGGCGATTGACCAGTTTACCGACACGCATGAAGCCACACGTGAAGCCAAGCAGGTCTTTCGTCCGGCTTACCGCCTTTACAGTGGCGCCGTGGTGGATGTGATTTATGATCATTTTCTGGCCGCCGACGAAACTGAATTTACAGAAGACTCGCTGGATCTGTTTGCCCAGGGAGTATACCAGGTACTTCATCAGCACCAGACCCATTTACCGGAACGCTTCGCCGGCATGCTTCCTTATATGAAGGAGCAAAACTGGCTTTTCCATTACCGGAGCCGCTGGGGAGCCGGAAAAAGTCTGGGCGGTCTGGTGAGGCGTGCCCAACACCTCACCGAAAGCGAGACGGCATTCCGTCTTTTTGAAGCCCATTACCAACTATTGGCCGGCTGTTATCGTCATTTCTGGAATGAGGTCAAACCATTTGCTGCTCAAACTTTTACAGAACTGACCCACCAGAAAATTTAACCGGATAAATGGTAACATCCGGATAGTTAATTCGTTTTACATTTGTTATTCCCGCAACCCGTTGCGGCCTTTAAAAAGTAGTCCATGAAAAAAGCACTCGCCCTTCTGTTCGTATTCCAGGTAATTTTTATGTCCCTGATGGCCCAGACCCTTCCTCCGGTCGATAAATCGCCGATGGATATGAGTTATTATCCGGCTAATTACCCGGTATTAAAGATCCAGGATAAAGCGACCGAAGCCCTGGCCGCAAGGGTGGTTTATAGCCGGCCTCAGAAAGCAGGCAGGACCATTTATGGTGGATTGGTCAAATACGGGGAGATCTGGCGATTGGGCGCAAACGAAGCCACTGAAATTGAATTCTTCAAACCCGTGAAAATTGACGGAAAAAAAGTAGCCAAGGGCCGTTATACTTTATATGCTATTGCATACGAATCCAGCTGGACTTTTATACTGAACAAGGACACAGACACCTGGGGTGCTTTTAAATATGATCAGAAAAAAGATGTATTGCGTGTGTCTGTTCCCGTCGAAAAAACAACAGAACCCGTGGAGTCCATGTCCATGGGATTTGAAAAAACCAATACGGGATTTAAACTGGTAATCGCCTGGGATACGGTTAAAGCCAGTTTGCCAATAAGTTTATAAATTGCTGTCTTATGAGATTAACCGCTGCTGTTTTATTTTTCACTTTTACCTTTTTCTCCTGTTCCGATGGAAAATTAGAGGAAACGAAGGATCCGGTATCCACAGTCAGCAAAGACAGTGCACCGGCTAACCGTTCTGAAAGACCGGCAGCCAATCCGTATAATGGAGTGGATATTTCACCGATGGATATGGTGTATTATCCGGTGGATTACCCGAAATTAAAAATGGCCCATACTCTGACCACCCCTCCCCTTGCCCGGGTGATTTACAGCAGACCCCATTTGCAGGGCCGTCATATTTTCCATGAAGTACTGAAATACGACGAAGCCTGGCGCCTCGGAGCCAATGAGGCCACAGAGCTGACTTTATTCAAAGACGCGATGGTTCAGGACAAAAAAATCAAAGCCGGACGCTATTCACTTTATTGCATTCCGCATACAGATACCTGGACGATCGCCATCAACAGTAATATTGATACCTGGGGACTTGAACCGGATACGGCCAGGGATGTGGCCCGGTTTATTGTACCGGTGGTCAAAACCCAGAACTCCCTCGAATATTTTACGATGATTTTTGAAAAGAAAGATCCTGAAGCCCTCCTGCTCATGGCCTGGGATGATGTGGAAGTCCGGTTGCCTTTTCGTTTCTGACTCCTTTAAAAGGCTATTCGCTGCAAGTGCTGGCTTTTCGTCATCTTTGCTGTTCATTTACTATAATATTATTTATTATGAAGTCTGCCACAAAATATATCCATGCCGGTTCACATCCTGATCCTTCCACCGGTGCCATCATGACTCCGGTTTATATGACCTCCACTTATGTGCAGGAAGCACCTGGTGTAAACAAAGGCTATGAATATGCCCGCAGTCAGAATCCGACCCGCACGGCACTTGAGGAAGCACTGGCTGTGATTGAAAATGGAAAATACGGTCTTGCTTTCAGCAGCGGGGTGGCCGCTACCGATGCCGTGATCAAGTTGCTGAATCCCGGGGATGAAGTGATCTGCGCCAACGATATGTACGGGGGGACTTACCGCCTGTTCACCAAAGTATTTGAACGTTTTGGAATCGTATTCCGCTATGTGGACACCACTTTAGCGGCGAATGTGGAAGCGGCCATCACCACCAACACCAAACTGGTTTGGCTGGAAACACCCACTAATCCACTGATGAATATCACGGATATCGCGGCCGTGGCAACGATTACCAAAGCCAAAAAACTGATCCTCGTTGTCGACAATACATTTGCCTCACCAGCTTTGCAGAATCCGCTGGATCTCGGTGCAGATATCGTGATGCATTCGGCAACTAAATATCTCGGTGGTCACAGCGATGTGATCCAGGGTGCCCTGGTGATGAATGACACGGAACTGCGGGATAAATTGTATTTCATCCAGAAAAGTTGCGGAGCTGTACCTGGTCCGATGGATTGTTTCCTCGTGTTGAGGGGCATTAAAACACTTGGCATCCGGATGAAAGCCCATTGTGAGAACGGGAAGATCATTGCCAACTGGTTACGGGCCAATCCAAAAGTGTCGAAAGTATACTGGCCCGGGTTTGAAGACCATGCCGGTTATGCCGTTGCCCGTGAGCAAATGAAAGACTTTGGCGGTATGATCTCTTTTGAGCTGAAGAATGACAGTGTAGAAGAAGCAAAGCGCGTTTTATCTTCTACTCATTTATTTGCGCTGGCCGAAAGTCTCGGTGGCGTGGAATCCCTGATCAATCATCCGGCCAGTATGACCCATGCATCCATACCCCGGGAAGAAAGAATTAAAAACGGGTTATCCGATTCACTGATCCGCCTGAGTGTGGGGATTGAAGATGCCGATGACCTGGTGAATGACCTGGCGAAAGCGATCGGGTAATATGAAGAAAAATAAGCTGATTGAATTTTTAAATGAAAAAGTAAGGCTGTACAACCAGCCTTCTTTTATTTCCGAGGATCCCATCTCGGTACCGCATCGTTTTACCAAAAAACAGGATATCGAAATAGC
>CAZLRY010000016.1:0-20790 GCA_964561675.1 uncultured Chitinophaga sp. | reverse complement strand
GATATGAAGGCTGTGTATGGACGGCAGAAGAGATGCGTGATTTTCTGAAAAACCACGGAGCGCTGATTGCAGCCACCCGTTTAATGGCGCCGGAACTGGTTAATAATAATCAGACCTATGTGAATACCATTTTATCGGATGACGCGGCAACCGCCAACCTGGATATTGTTGGTACACATTTGTACGGCGGTGGATTGGTTGAAAACGCACTGGCAAAAGCGAAGGGTAAGGAAGTCTGGATGACTGAACACCTGGATACCCTTACCTCCTGGAATGCCTGCATCAATACGGCGATTGAAATTCATGATTGTTTTACCAGGGCCAATTTCAATGCGTATATCTGGTGGTATGGTAAACGGTTTTATGGTTTGATCGGCCAGGAAGGAACCGTCACTAAAAGGGGATTCGTTGTTTCCCAGTTTGCCCGTTTTATCAGGCAAGGAGCCGTTCGTTTATCCACCTCTGCCAATACCCGTCCTGAAGTGCTGGTGTCGTCCTATAGAAATGGTGCTAAAAGAGTGTTGGTGCTGATCAACAAGGGCGTTTTTAAGGTGAAACAGACAATACGTTTCCAGGATATAACGGTGGGGTCTTTTTTGCCCTATACCACCTCCGCTGCTGAAAATGTGGCGCAAGGGGCGGCGGTTTCAGCTGCCGGGAATAGTATAGTTTATACGTTGCCTGCGGGCAGTATTACCACATTGGTGGAACAGTAATGCTATCCGGATTAGCTCTTTGGGAGATTGTATTTTTTAAAGTAAATAAACCCGCCTGAAAAGTCAGGATTGTAATAAAGCTTTTTTTGGCAAAGCAGTTCAAACAGGCAATCGTCACGAGGGGTGAATTCTTTCATCCCTCCTTTATTTTTAATTTAACTTGCGTGCTATTATTAAAAGGTGAAACATGTTATTGCTCGGAATAGATTTAGGAACGTCATCAGTTAAGGTTTCGGTTATTGATGCCACGTCTCAACAGACCGTGGCTTCAGCCCAATACCCTGAAACGGAGGCGGAAATAATTTCCGTACACCCCGGGTGGGCGGAACAATCGCCTGAATCCTGGTGGGAGCAGGTACAACTGGCGGTATTAAAAGTACATGCCCAACGGGCTTACAACCCGGCAGACATCGGGGCTATCGGAATCGCTTACCAGATGCATGGATTAGTGGCCGTTGATAAAGATCAGCAGGTATTGAGGCATAGTATCATCTGGTGCGACAGCCGTGCGGTGGAAACGGGGGATAAGGCTTTTGAATCCATTGGTCGCGAAAAATGCCTGTTGCACCTGCTCAACTCGCCGGGAAATTTTACCGCGTCCAAACTGGCCTGGGTAAAGGAGAATGAGCCGGATGTGTATGAAAAAATTGATAAGATCATGCTTCCGGGTGATTTTATTGCCATGAAACTTACCGGTACCATAACAACAAGTATAGAAGCTTTATCAGAAGGTGTATTCTGGGATTTTAAGGAAAACGGCCTCTCTGAGGATGTGTTTAACTATTATGGATTTTCCCGTTCCCTGATCCCCGAGATCAGGGATGTGTTTTCGGAGCATGGGCAACTGACCCCAAAAGTGGCCGGGGCCCTTTCTTTACGGGTAGGTATCCCGGTAACTTACAAAGCGGGCGACCAGCCGAACAATGCCCTTTCATTGAATGTACTAGAGCCGGGCGAAGTAGCTGCTACCGCAGGTACATCCGGTGTGATATACGGGGTCAGTGATCAGCTTGCTTATGATCATGAATCCCGGATCAATACGTTTGCCCACGTAAACTATACCCGGGAACAACGTCGGCTCGGGGTACTTTTATGTATAAATGGCACCGGTATTCTGAATCGCTGGGTGAAGAATATATCCGGCGATCTGATGGGATACACGGAATTGAACCATAAAGCGGCAGCAGTGGCACCCGGCAGTGAAGGCGTCATGGTATTTCCTTTTGGTAACGGGGCAGAACGAATGCTGAACAACCGGGTGATGAATGCCCAATTCCTGCATATCGATTTCAATAAGCACGGTATTGCGCATGTATACCGGGCGGCACAGGAAGGTATTGTTTTTGCCTTCCGGTATGGTCTGGATATTATGCGGCAGAATGGCATGCAGCCAGCGGTGATTCGGGCCGGAAAAGCGAATATGTTCCTGAGTGAAGTATTCACTTCCGCTTTTGTAAACACCCTGAATGTACCGGTGGAGTTATATCAGTGCGATGGCAGCCATGGGGCAGCTATCGGGAGCGGAATCGGGGCGGGTTTTTATACGAATCCGGGCGAAGCTTTTAGTAATTTTGCACCGGTGGAAACCATACGTCCTGCTGCCGGACATCAATATGATGTGCTGTACGCAAAGTGGCTGGAACAACTGGAAAAGAACCTTAATTAATTCTATCATTATTTAAATACACTATCATGGGAGTCGTTACAGGAAACAAGGAATATTTTAAAGGGATTGGCCAGATAAAGTACGAAGGTCTTGGGTCGGATAATCCACTCGCTTTCCGATGGTATGATGAAAACAAAATAGTGGCCGGAAAACCAATGAAGGAACACCTCCGTTTCGCCTGTGCATACTGGCATAGCTTCTGCGGCAGCGGGGCCGATCCGTTTGGAGAACCCACCCATCTTTTTCCCTGGAGTGAAAAAACAGATCCGGTGGAAAGAGCGAAAGACAAAGCCGATGCGGCCTTTGAGTTTATTACCAAACTCGGACTTCCTTACTATTGTTTTCATGATGTTGACGCGGTTGATTACTCCAATGATATCAATGAAAATGACCGCCGCCTGCAGGCCATTACCGCCTATTTCAGTGAAAAGCAAAAAGCCAGCGGGGTGAAATTATTGTGGGGTACAGCTAACCTGTTTTCCAACCGTCGTTATATGAACGGGGCGGCCACGAATCCGGATTTTCATGTACTGACTCATGCCGCCGCACAAGTGAAAGCAGCACTGGATGCAACGATTGCCCTGGGTGGGGAGAACTATGTATTCTGGGGAGGGAGAGAAGGGTATATGAGTCTGCTTAATACAAATATGAAAAGAGAGAAGGAGCACCTGGCCCGTTTTCTTCATACCGCAAAAGACTATGCGCGGAAACAGGGTTTCAACGGAAAGTTTTTTATTGAGCCCAAACCTTGTGAGCCTTCCAAACACCAGTATGATTATGATTGTGAAACGGTGATTGGGTTTCTCCGTCAGTATGACCTGCTGAATGATTTCAGTCTGAATATTGAAGTGAATCACGCAACCCTGGCCGGACATACTTTCACGCATGAACTGCAGGTGGCGGCCGACGCAGGTCTGTTGGGCAGTATGGATGCCAACCGGGGCGATTACCAGAATGGCTGGGATACCGATCAGTTTCCCAATGATATCAATGAACTGACCGAAGCGATGCTGGTCATACTTGAAGCCGGGGGCTTCAAGGGAGGCGGAATTAATTTTGATGCCAAGATCCGCCGGAATTCAACGGATCCGGAAGACCTGTTTTATGCGCATATTGGCGGAATGGATGTATTTGCGCGTGCGCTCATCACCGCGGATAACATTTTACAGCAATCGGATTATAAAAAAGTAAGGGCCGACCGTTATTCTTCTTTTGATAATGGGAAAGGAAAGGATTTTGAAACGGGAAAATTGTCACTTGAAGAACTGCGGAGTTTGGCGTTGGAAAACGGAGAGCCGTCAGTGATCAGCGGTAAACAGGAATTCCTGGAAAACCTGATCAACCGATATATCTGATCGGATTGAAATAAAACAGATCAATATGCCTGCAGCTATTGCCTGAATTTCAGGCCTGCAGGCATTTTAATGATATGAATGATACAAGTATGAAAAGAATGGAACAAACCATGCGTTGGTTCGGACCCAATGATCCGGTTAGTTTAGCGGATATCCGTCAGGCAGGATGTACCGGGGTGGTAACAGCCCTTCACCATATTCCTGTCGGGGACGTATGGACGATGGAGGAGATACTAAAACGCAAAGCGCTGATTGAAGAAGCCGGTATGACCTGGACGGTGATTGAAAGTCTGCCCGTGAGTGAGGATATTAAAAAGCAGCAGGATAATTATGTAATACATATTGAAAATTATAAGCAAAGCTTGCGGCATGTGGCGGCTTGCGGACTTAAGGTGGTAACGTATAAT
This sequence comes from uncultured Chitinophaga sp., assembly GCA_964561675.1. GTDB lineage: Bacteria > Bacteroidota > Bacteroidia > Chitinophagales > Chitinophagaceae > JJ008. The sequence goes on along the minus strand of CAZLRY010000016.1, from coordinate 16,646 downwards.
TTCATGCCGGTACTGGACTGGATGCGTACAGACATAGCCTGGTTGATGCCCGATGGAAGCCGGGCACTTTATTTTGAGCGTGCTGCTTTTGTGGCCTTTGATCTTTTTATGTTAAAGCGCCCGGGGGCGGAAAAGGACTATACAGCAGCGGAGATACGAAAAGCACAGTTCAGGTTTGACCGGATGACCGATGAGGAAGAGGAACGATTGTTTCATAATGCCTTGCTGGGATTGCCCGGCAGTGAAGACCGGTTTACGGAAGAGCAGATTCTGACCGCCCTTGAAACGTATAAAGGGATAGATGCAGCCCGGTTAAAGCAACATCTTTTTTATTTTTTACGGGAAGTGATTCCTGTAGCTGAGACGCTTGGATTACAGATGGCGATACACCCGGATGATCCGCCATATCCGGTACTTGGTTTACCACGTGTTGTAAGTACAGAAAAAGATGCGGCGGAATTACTGGCAGCAGCCCCGTCAACGGCGAATGGATTATGTTTTTGTACCGGTTCTTTCGGAGCGAGGGCTGATAATGATATACTGCAAATGTTGAAGCGGTTCGGGGACCGGGTTCATTTTTTGCATTTGCGAAATACCAAACGGGATGCTGAAGGGAATTTTTATGAAGCGGATCACCTGGCCGGCGATACCGACATGTATGAAATTATAAAAGAAGTATTACGGATCCAGCAACGAAGGGATTGTTCGATACCCATGCGGCCGGATCATGGACACCAGATGCTGGATGATCTTCAAAAGGAAACATATCCAGGGTATTCTGCGATTGGGAGACTGAGAGGGCTGGCAGAACTGAGAGGTCTGGAGTATGGAATCGCTCGTAAAATGACTTACGATGAGGGGTAATCATTACTTTTTCTTAAGCAGTTTCGGTTTAGTCAATTAAGTTAAAAGCTAAAGGAAATCGTAAAACTACATATACGGACTAAGGGGATTTACTTAAAATTCATTTTTTTATACCAATAAAAGGGCTATAAGACAATGATTTATGCAGGTTTCATTGAAAATTTACTTAATTTTTCAATGGGAAAAACCTAGACCGCTCAACGCAAACCACTATCCGTATGGGAAAAATTACTATTCTCCTTGTCGATGACCATAAACTGATCCGGGATTCCTGGTCATTTATCTTAAACAGCGACAGCCGTTTCCAGGTTATTGGCGAAACCAGTAACGCTGATGAAGCCGTAGAAATCGCCCGCACCAAAAAACCCGATATTGTGCTGATGGATATCAACATGACACCGGTTAACGGTTTCGAAGCCACCAAGTTAGTTCGAAAGTTTTCACCGGGTTCCAAGATCATCGGCATTTCTATGCATTCCATGCCGGCTTATGCAAGGCGTATGTTGCAGATCGGCGCAATGGGGTATGTTACCAAAAATTCTTCCAAGGATGAACTGATTAATTCAATCGTGGAAGTATATGGTGGTAAAAAATATATTTGTGAAGAGGTAAAAAATATCCTGGCGCAACAGGAGCTTGAGGATGAAGGGGGCACACCGGATATGAATGTATTATCCCGGCGCGAACTGGATATCGTACAACTAATTAAAGAAGGGTTGTCGTCCAAAGAGATTGCGATACGACTGGATATATCCCTGAAAACGGTTGAAGTTCACCGGTATAATATATTAAAGAAACTTAGTCTGAAGAATACCGCTGCCCTTGTCAACTTCATAAATGTTCACGGACTCTGATAGTTGCCTAATTGTGCTTTTCCTGAAGTAAAGCAATACGGTTCACATGAATCGAATTTATACCCGTCAGAGTATTACCATCGCTGTGGTGATTACTTTTGTGCTGGTCTCTTTTTTTGCATGGTATTCCTATGTAAATATGAAAAGGGCACGGTACGAGACTTTACAGGTCAATAAGACATTACAAAGTCTGAAAGTTCTGGAAAACCTGATGGATGATGTGCAGGATATCGAAACGGCCAACCGTGGTTTCCTGATCTCCGCTAACCGCGATTTTCTTACACCTTATGATGCGGCTATCTCCAATCTTTCTACAGATACTACCGCCATATTAAGTCTGGATGGAATATCAGAAAGCCGGAAGGATTCTTTAAAGATTCTCGTCCGCCTTACAAACAAAAAACTGAAAATTGCGGCCCAGACAGAAGCGTTAGTTTCAAAGAATAAAGTTGATTCTGCGTTGTTGTTGGTTCGGTCAGGGACCGGAATGGAGATTATGGACAGTATCCGGAATCTCGTGCTGGCCTTAGAAACAACTGACCGCAAAGTGCTGAATTCCTCTAATAGTAGTCGTGAAATCGCGGCTACAAATACCGCCCGGCTTTTTGTCATACTGAGTATATGTTTCATACTCCTGACCTCCTTAATCTTTTTTATCATCCACAGGGATCTAAAGCGAAAAGAGCAATATGAAGCTCGTATCGCCTACCTCGCGGAGCTTACAGAGCGTACCAGTGATGCGATTATTTCTATTGACCCTCAGCAAATTGTAATCAGCTGGAACAAAGGAGCACACAATATTTATGGCTATTCCTCAGAAGAGGCAATCGGGAGAAAAATCAGTGAACTGATACAGAGCAGTGCACTTGAAAATGGAGATCAGGATATTCAGCGGGAAATTGCCATCAAGGGCGGGATTGAATTTGAGTCGAATGATTTCACGAAAGACGGGAAAAGTATTTATTGTCACATCTCTGCAACCGCTCTCAGGGATGTTCATGGCAAACTGACTGGTTTTGTATCCGTGGTCAGGGATATTACGCAACGGAAACTGGCCGAAAAGCTGATATATGAATTCAATCATGAGCTGGCTGCAAAAGTTAAAGAGAAAACAGAAGATATCCGGAAAGGAGAAGAAAAACTCCGGCAGGTGCTGGACAGCGCGGCTGGTGAATTCTATGTGATCGATCTGGATTACCGTGTGATCTTAATGAGCCGGATGGCAGAAGCGAACCTCGAATCGGTATGGAAACATGTCATTCGTTCAGGAGACCGGATAATTGATTTTATACCGGAGAATAGAAAAGAAGTTGTTCTTGAAAGTTACAACAGGGCTTTTGGCGGAGAAACTATCGAATATGAAACCCGGGTGGAATCTGGTCAGCAACTCAGGTGGGTCAGTATTCAGTTAACCCCTGTTCGTAATGAATTTAATGAGATTACAGGTGCATTTGTAGGCACCAGGGATATTTCGGCACGAAAAAATGCAGAAGCCGGATTGCAGGAAAGTGAATCCAGGTACAGGACACTGGTAGAACAGGCGACAGAGACCATTGTACTCGTTGATGAACGGGGGTATTTTATACAGGTGAATGAAGCCGGTGTTCGTCTGTTGGGTTATTCACGCGAAGAAGTAATGTTGATGAGTCTGATGGATATTCTGGTACTGGAACCCGGAGATCCTCCGCTCAGATTTGAACAACTGCGCACAGGTGCCAGTATCCTGAGTAACCGGAAAGTGCGACGGAAAGACGGGGTGGTAATTGAACTGGAGCTCAGTACAAAGATGCTATCCAATGGTCATTTCATTGGAATTGGACGGGATATTTCAGAACGAATGCAGGTACAAAAGGCGCTGACAGAAAGTGAAAACCGGTTCCGGGCCATTTTCAATACACAGCTGAATATGGTGACCTTGCTGGATAAAGATGGCCGGATACTGGAGGCGAATAAAACGGCCCTTGCTATTACCGGATATCGGAATGAGGATGTGATCGGCAGGTATTTCTGGGAAATCAGACTCTGGCAGAATGAAGAAGAGCGGGTGGCAAGAGTCGCCAGAGTGAAAGAAGCCATACACCGGGCTGCTGCCGGTGAATTGATCCGGTATGAGGGTGAGATTTGTATGAAAGAAGGCGATATTGATGTAGTGGACCTGTCCATCAAACCAATACCCGGGGCTGATGGCAAACCCATGTTACTGATTATGGAAGGCCGGCTGATTACCGAGATTAAAAAAGCGGAAAATGAAGTAAAGGAAAGCGAGGCCAAGTATCGTTCATTTTTCGAGTATAGTATGGATGGTATTTTGTTATCCTCACCGGATGGAGCGATACTTTCTGCAAATCCATCAGCCTGCAGGATGTTTGGTATGACTGAAAAAGAAATTGTTGTGGTCGGACGGGTTGGTCTGATTGATAATGAGGATCAACGGATACATGGATTACTGGACATCAGAAAGAAGACGGGTTATCTGTCAGGAGAAATCAACTTTGTCCGCAAAGATGGAACCCGGTTTCCTGGTGAATTCAGTTCTGCCATTTTCAAAGATGCTTTTGGACGGGAACGGACCAGCCTGATTATCCGTGACGTGACTGAACGTAAAAGGATTGAAGAAGAGATACGTCAGTCCAACAAACGGTTTGAAATGATTTCCCGTACCACCAATGATGCCATTTGGGAATGGGATATCATCACCGGGAAAAAATGGGCGAATGAAAATCATCAGCTGTTATACGGTATTACGATTCAGGATCCGGTTCCGGAAGAGTATATATGGCGGAGCCGGATACATCCGGATGACCGGCAACTGATTGTCAGCCGGCAGGAATCCACACTGGCGTCCTCGAAAAATGTGTTCATTTCAGAATACCGGTTTTTAAAAGACAATAACGAATATGTTTACCTGTTTGACCGGTGTTATATTGAACGGGATGAGGCCGGGAAGCCGGTCAGGATGACGGGGAGTATGATGGATATCACCGATCGTAAGCGTTCGGAAGAACAACTAATGGAAAGTGAACAGCGGTTGCGGCTTTCCATGGAAGCAGCCAAGCAGGGTTTATATGATCTGAATATTCAGACAAACGAAGCAATCGTAAATGAACAGTATGCACTGATGCTGGAGTATGATCCCCATGATTTTAATGAGACCAATGAATTCTGGCTGGAGCGAATGCATCCGGAGGACCTGCCTGCTGTACAAAAAGCCTTTTCGGAGTATGTTTCCGGACAAACGGCAGAATACCGGATTGAATTCCGGCAACTTACCCGGAGCGGTCATTGGAAATGGATTCTCTCCATTGGAAAAATTGTGGAATATGATGAACAGGGGAGGGCATTACGTATGTTGGGAACACATACGGATATCAACAGCCTGAAAAGTGCAGAAGAAGAGCTGATCAGGACCCAAAAGCGTTTTCAGAACCTGGTTGAAAATATTTCCGGTGTCTATTGGGTGAATGACCTGGAAACGCAGCAGACATTGTATATCAGCCCGTCCTATGAAACAGTTTGGGGAAGGAAATGTGAGGACCTTTATCAGAACCCCGCTGATTTTATTAAGTCAGTACACCCTGATGACCTGAAGAAACTGGTGGATGCGTATCACTGCATTGCAGAAAAGAAACAGTTCAATATTAATTACCGTATTGTCCGGCCACAGGGTGATGTACGTTGGATAGCGGTTAAAATAAATGTAGTGAAAGGTGTGGATACCCATCGCATGGAATATGGGTATGCAGAAGATATTACAGAACAGCGCAGGGCAGAAACGGACCTGCTGGAGTCAAATGCCCGTTTTCAGATTGTGTCCAGGGCTACCAGTGACCTGGTATGGGACTGGAACCTGATCACCGGCCAGTTATGGTGGAATGATAACTACTATTCTAGTCTTGGGTATAAAAAAACAGCTGATCTGGTGGATGAGAACGAATGGTATGACCGTATCCATCCTGACGAGCGGGAAAGGGTCCGGTTGAACGCCAATAAAACATTTAAAGGTAAAAGTTCCGTCTGGAGAGATGAATACCGCTACCGTAAGGCAGACGGCAGTTACCTGCATTTTCTTGATCGTGGGTTTATTATGCGTGATCCGGGTGGTCAGGCCATTCGGATGATTGGCTCCATGATCGATATGACGCCTATTTATACTGTACAGCGGAAGATAGAGGAAAGTGAAATGCGGTTGCGGACGATTCTGGATACGGACCCGGAATGTATCAAACTCATGGACGAAGATGCCTGTCTGCTGGATATTAACAGGGCTGGTTTGCTGATGGTGGAGGCGGATAATAAAGACAAAATACTTGGCATTTCCGCTTTACAGCTCGTGGATGGCAGTCAGCAGAAGCAATTTGCCCGGATGGTAAAAGATGCATTTAAAGGTAAATCAGGCAATCTCGAGTTTGAAATGATTACATTTAAGGGAAACAGGCGCTGGTGTGAATTAAGCGTGGTCCCTTTTCTTAATACAGATAAAAAAGTGATCAGTGCGCTGGGTGTAACGAAGGATATCACTGAACGTAAACAGGCAGAAACGGCAGTCCGGGTGAGCGAGGAAAAATACAGAACCCTGGTAGAGCAGGCCGCTGACTCGATCGCCTTATATAATTCGGATGGTCTTTTACTGGACACCAATACTTCAGCATCCCGTTTATTGGGTTATTCAAGGGAAGAGTTCAATGGAATGAGTCTTTCCGATGTACTCCTGCCGGAAGAAATAGCGGAGAATCCGGTACAGTTTGATGTACTCAGTTCAGGTATATCCACTGTTAAAATCCGCCGTATGCGGCGTAAGGATGGAACGGTTGTGATCACCGAGGTCCGTTCGCAGCAATTGCCGGATGGTCGTTTTCTTTCAGTGATCAGGGATATGACGGAGCGGATAAAAGCAGAAGAAGAGCTGAAGTCTTCGTATAAAGCGGTACGGAGCCTTACTGCGCACCTTCAGAATATCCGGGAAGAAGAGCGGACCAATATTGCCAGGGAAATTCATGATGAACTCGGGCAACAGCTGACGGTTTTAAAAATGGATGTGGCCTGGCTGAATAAAAGGTTCCAGGGTACGGATGAAAAAGTAAATCAACGGTTGAAAGACCTCCTGATCATGCTTGATGAAACCGTTCAGTCGGTAAGACGGATTTCTTCCCAGTTAAGGCCCAGCCTGCTGGATGACCTGGGACTGACGGCAGCCATGGAGTGGCAATTGGGTGAATTTGAAAAGAGAGCGGGTATTAAAACCAGTTTTAATGCGCCAAATGAAGAGATTCCGATACCTGAATCATCCAAAACCGCACTGTTCCGGATTTTTCAGGAATCCCTTACCAATGTGGTTCGTCATTCCGGAGCAAAAAAACTGGCCGTTACACTTAAAGAATCAGACAGCAGCCTGGTCATGACCATCACGGATAACGGTAAAGGGTTTGATCCGTTGAAAGTGGCCGAAAAAAGAACATTGGGAATACTTGGAATGAAAGAACGGACAGAAATGATCGGAGGAACCTATGAGATTAATAGTATTCCCGATCAGGGAACTTCGGTAATAGTATCAGTACCGGTTATTAAATTTGCAGATAAACAGGATTCAATATGATCCGAATATTAATTGCCGATGATCATGCGATCGTCAGAAGGGGAATGAAGCAATTATTGCTGGAGCAATATCCTTTTGCCGAAATCGGGGAGGCGTCCAATGTGGAAGACCTGATAAGCCTGATCGTGAACCAGAAAAAATGGGACGTGGTGGTTTGTGATATGAATATGCCAGGCCGGAGCGGACTGGATGCCATCATGCAGATAAAAGAAATTGCCCCCGGTCTTCCGGTACTCATTATGAGTATGTACCCGGAAGACCAATATGCATTACGGGTGTTAAAATCCGGAGCTGCCGGTTACCTGGCCAAGGAAACCATTCATGATGATATCGTAAAAGCTATAGAAACAGTAATCAAAGGGAAACGATATATCACGCTTTCACTGGCGGAGAAACTTGCAGAGTCGGTTAACAATGAAACAAAAAAAGCACTCCATGAGGTGCTTTCCGACAGGGAATTTGATGTGTTTAAGCTGCTGGCCTCTGGTAAAACCATCACCGAAATTGCGAGTCAGTTATCGCTGAGTTCAACAACCGTCAGTACATACCGGTCAAGGATCATGGAAAAAATGAAAATGAAAAGTAACGCAGAACTGGCCCGCTATGCCATCGAATCGAGATTGATTTAAACCCAGACTTGTAGACTAAAGGCTACAAATCTTTGGCCATTGTATTACAGCCCCTTAATGGGGCTTTTCTTTTATTTGTATCGTAATACCAACCTGATTCCTGTCCTGAAAAACACACTTAACATACTGATTGTGGATGATAATCTGAATTTCATCAAACGAATGATCAGTATTCTCGACGACGTTAAGTATCCAAAAAAAATCAGCATTGCTTCCGATTTTAATGGTGCCATGCAGGAAATGGCAGCAGGCGGCCAGGATATCCTGTTACTGGATATTAATATGCCAGGGAAAAGCGGCATTGAATTACTGCGCTATATCCGGGAAAAGAATCCCGGAACGGAAGTGATAATGCTGACCAATCATGCCGAAGCGTTTTACAGGGAACAGTGCAGGGAACTCGGTGCCCAGCATTTTCTGGATAAGTCGAATGATTTTTTACAGGTGCCGGAAATCGTTAATGCGTATTGCAGGAAGAATATTGAAACAAGCCAATCAGATCAGTATGCGGATTAAGTGGAGTGATTTAAAAAAAGTTATCGGGGAAGTGCAGCTTTCACGGGAAAAATATATTTCGCTGATCAGGGAAGATGGAACGATCCTTTCTGCCAATTCAAGAATGACCCGTTCCCTGCACCTAAGCAGTTGTAAAGAAAACGTGTTAAATCTTTTTGACCTTTTGCATCCGGTTAACAGGAAGAGCTTCGCTGAGCGCCTGACAGAGTCGGATAAAAAAGGGACCGTGAGTTGTGTGGAAGCCTACCTGAAAAACGGATTATATCATCCGATGAAATGGCATATCACCCCGATGCCGGCGAATGGGGAATCAAGAGCCTATCTATGCCAGGGATATAAATTACTGGATGAGGACCGTACCCGTGCATTCTACCGGTTAGGAGAATATAATTACCAACTCATTTTTGACAGCCTGGACGCCGGCATATTATTCCAGGATGCCCGGGGAGAAATCATTGCAGCCAATCAGAAGACAGCAGAGATATTGAATATTTCCCTGGAGGATTTGTACAACCTGACCCGGATCGCCATTCAATGGAATAAATCATGGGATATCCGGAACGAACAGGATCAGCCCGTTTTGTTTGCAGATACATCATTTATTAAGGCCCTTGAAACCCGGAAAAGACATACCGAGGTACTGGTTATCCGTTTGAAAAACGGGGAACAGCGCTGGCTGCACCTGAGTTCACAGCCCTTGTTCCGTGATCACAGCAGTATCCCATTTGCGGTTGTTTCCAGTATCACGGACCTGACCCTTGAGAAAAAGCTGATACGTGAACTTAAAGAACGAAAAGCTGTACTCCGTTCTTTCATGAAACAAACACCGAACCTTGCATGGGTTGTGGATGATCAGTCCAACCTGCTTTTTGCCAGCCGCCATTTTTACGAATTTTTTGGAATAGATGAAATAAATGCCCCGAACAAAAGTATTCTTTCTCTGGTTCCCCCAGCAGTAGCCGAAGCACTGCTTGGGATCCACCTACGGGTATTGGAAACCGGTATATCGGAGGACCATATCCAGCGTATTAAATGGGCCGATGGTTCTGATTATGTATTCCATATTGATATTTTCCCGATAGAGGGTATTTCCGGAAGGAAAATATTGGGTGGCCATGCTGTTAACCTGACCGAAAAATTTAATGCGGAAAAGCGACTCCGGGAAACCAATGACCGTTTATTGCTTTTATCCCGCGCCACGAGTGATGCAATCTGGGAATGGGATATGCAAACCGGTCAGATTTTCCGCAATGAGGCCCTCATGGATTTGATCGGATATCATACCGATATACCCAAAGGACTTTCCTGGTGGCTCAGGCGCATTCATCCGGAAGACCGGAACCGGGTGGGGGATGCCGTAAAACAAAGCACTGAAGAAGGAAAGCAATCCTGGGAAGGGGAGTACCGGTTTAAATGTGCGGATGGAGAATATAAGCACATGCGGGATAAAGGGTACATTGTTTATGAAAATGGGCTACCGGTAAAGATGATCGGATCCATTCAGGATATAAGCAATTTCAAGGAGCTGGAAAAAATGCTGATAGAAGAACGGCTGAAAAGGCATAAAGACGTTTCTGAACTGGTGATCCAGGCCCAGGAGAAGGAACGGACACAGATCGGACATGAACTGCATGATAATGTTAACCAGATACTGTCATCTGCGAAACTGTTTGTTGAAATGATACAAGCGGATGCTGCGGATCAGCGGTTGTACCAGTCGAAAGGATTGGATTATATCAGCCTGGCTATTGAAGAAATCCGGAAACTATCGAAGGAACTGGTGGCGCCCAGGTTGAAAGAGAATAATCTTATTTCCTGTATCAGCCAGTTACTGGAAGATGCCCGGATGGCCAGTAAGATTGATATTCATTTTATACAGGATCTGAGCGCTGACTTATTGTCCGAAGGGAAAAAAGTTACTTTATTCAGAATTCTCCAGGAACAATTGAAAAATATTTTGAAGCATAGTTCGGCTACCCGGGTGGAGGTGTTACTTGAAAGTGATGATCAGTGGGTCCGGATGCTCGTTAAGGATAACGGGATCGGCTTTGAAGCCAACCATACCTTCAGGGGCATTGGCTTGTCAAATATTTATGAGCGGGTGCGCTTTTATGACGGTGCCGCTGATATCAAAACGGCTGCAGGTGAAGGTTGCCAGCTAATAGTCAGTATACCGATCCTGTAAAAAAATCTATTTATGCCTTTTTTCAAGTGTATGGACCACATCCGCGAGTGTGAACCCTTTGTGTTGCAGTAAAACCAGGTAATGAAAAAGCAGGTCAGCGGCCTCCCCTAAAAATAGTTCCTGGTTGTCATCTTTACTCTCAATCACCAGTTCCACCGCTTCTTCCCCCACTTTCTGCGCCACTTTATTAATGCCTTTTGCAAACAATGACGCCGTGTAGGATTTTTCATCCGGATTATTTTTCCGGTCAATGATTATCCGCTCCAGTTGTTGCAGACTGAAGGGTGGATTTTTTTCATTGAAGCAGGTGTCAGTGCCCGTATGGCAAACCGGGCCTGCAGGCAGTACCCGGATCAACAACGTGTCATTATCACAGTCGGCTTTTATCTCCTGTATATGCAGAAAATTGCCGGAAGTTTCTCCTTTGGTCCACAAACGCTGTTTGCTGCGGCTGTAAAAAGTGACTTTACCTTCCTGTTGGGATTGCAGGAAGGCCGCTTCATTCATAAATCCCAGCATCAACACCTGTAAGGTTCCTGCATCCTGTATGATCACGGGTATAAGGCCATCGTTGTATTTGGAAAAGTCCGGTTGCATAGTATTCGTTTGATTAAGTATTCGTATGCTTGTTATCTTCCTTCTCGCTGATTATTTTAAGGAGTTGTTCGTAAGCATCTTTTCGCTTCTCCTGCTGTTCCTTCAGCCGGTCTATTCGTTTGTTTTCAAAATACTGGTAAAAATACCAGGCAATACAAAGGGATATGAACAGGATCAGTATCATAAGCGTACCGGTATCTGTTGTTCCTGTAAATATCGTTTTAATTCCTGAACCGGTATTTCCCGGAAGTGAAAAATACTGGCTGCAAGGGCCGCATCGGCATTTGCTTTTTTGAATACATCGGAAAAATGTTCCATCGTTCCGGCTCCACCTGAAGCGATGACGGGAATGGCTACTGCTTCACTGATGGTTTTTGTGATACCCAGGGCAAATCCGTTTTTCGTACCGTCATTTTCCATCGATGTCAGTAATATTTCACCCGCCCCACGCGCTGCAGCTTCCCGGGCCCAGTCCAATGCTTTTAATAAAGTCGGGGTGCGTCCGCCATGTGTGACGACCATCCAGGTATTATTTATCAGCTTTGCATCAATAGCAACCACCACACACTGACTGCCAAACTGCATAGCCAGTTCATTAATCAGTTCCGGGCGTTTCACTGCCGAGGTATTCACGGATATTTTATCAGCCCCGTTATCCAGCAAGACCCTAACGTCTTCCACCGTATTAATTCCACCACCTACGGTAAAAGGGATATTGATATGGGTGGCTATCTCCCTGACCAGGGCCGCCAGAGTTTTCCTTTTTTCAGTGGTGGCCGTGATATCCAGGAATACAAGTTCATCTGCCCCCTCTTCACAATAGCGCATGGCCAGTTCCACCGGGTCGCCGGCATCACGGAGTTCCAGGAAATTGGTTCCTTTCACCGTACGTCCGTCTTTAATATCCAGGCAGGGTATGATCCGTTTAGTGAGCATTTTATAAAAAGCGTTTTAGATCGGCCAGTGTAATCCTGTTTTCATAGATCGCTTTACCAATAATGGCGCCATCACAACCCGCCTGCCTTAATTCATCCAGTTCCGCTACTTCAGTAATACCGCCACTGGCAATCAGGTCAATTGAGGGATGCTGATTCAGTATTTTTTTATATAGTTCTATTGCCGTTCCCTGTAATAGTCCATCTTTCTCCACATCGGTACAGAAGAACTGTTTCACCCCTTTGGTTTTGTATCGTCCGATCAGTTCAGCTACGGTGAGGGTAGTGGATTCTGTCCAGCCACGGATCACGACTTTGCCTTCTTTGGTATCGGCGCCAATTATAAATTTTTCAGCACCAAATGCCAGTAACCACCCGGAAAAAGTGAATTCATCTTTTACCGCAATACTGCCTACTGCGGCAAAGGCCGCCCCGGAATTAAAGGTGATCTCCACGTTTTTCTGTGTACTGATCCCTCCACTGAAATCAATGGCCAGTTTGGTTTTGCCGGCAATTTTTTCCAGCACTTTCCAGTTCTTTACTTCACCGGCTTTGGCGCCGTCCAGGTCTACCAGGTGGAGTCTTTTCAGACCGGCGCCCTCGAACTGAAGTGCTACTTCCAGCGGATCTTCGTTATATATCTTTTTCTGTTCGTAATCGCCTTTGGTCAGGCGCACACATTTTCCGTCAATGATATCTATGGCTGGTATAATCGTCATCGTCTATAGCGTTAAAAAGTTTTTTAAAATCTGTTCGCCGGCTTTGGCACTTTTTTCGGGGTGAAATTGCACGCCGTAAAAATTGTTTCGTTGCAGTGCCGAACTATACGGATGAATATACTCCGTAGTACCGGTGGTGAAGGCGTTCAATATGGCATAATAGCTGTGGACAAAATAGCAGTATTCATTTTCCTTTACATGGGTAAAAAGAGGTCCTTTTAATTGCTGTATGGAGTTCCATCCGGTCTGGGGGACTTTAAAGGCCGTTTCTTCATTCCGGAATTTGCGAACGGGCACCTCTTCAAATACACCGAGACAAGGGGTGTCATTTTCTTCGGAATACGCACAAAGCAATTGCATGCCCAGACAGATTCCCAATACGGGCTGTTTCAGTGAAACAATGAGTTTATCCAGTTCCCGTTCTTTCAGGTATTGCATTGCTGTACTGGCTTCACCCACACCGGGAAAAATTACCTTTTCCGCCGCAAGGATTTCCTCCGGATCATCCGTTACAACAGCCTGGACCCCGATGCGTTCCAGGGCAACGAGGACCGACTGTATATTTCCTGCGTTATATTTTATGATGACGGTCTTCATTATAAAACTCCTTTGGTACTGGGTAGTTGCATATTTTCCGGATCTCTTTTCAAGGCCATTTTCATGGTTTTCGCCAGTGCTTTAAATATGGATTCAATTTTATGATGTTCATTTTCTCCTTCCACTTTGATGTTAAGATTACACTTTGCGGCATCGGAGAAGGATTTGAAGAAATGAAAAAACATTTCAGTCGGCATGTCCCCGATTTTTTCTCTTCTAAATTCGGCTGTCCATACCAGCCAGCTGCGTCCGCCAAAATCCAGCGCTACCTGGGCCAGCGCATCATCCATCGGCAAAGTGAAACCATAACGAGCCACGCCTTTTTTATTCCCAAGAGCCAGGGAAATGGCTTCTCCTAACGCGATACCGGTATCTTCTATGGTATGGTGCTCGTCGATATGCAGGTCTCCGTCTACCGTTATGGCCAGATCAATACCACTGTGCCGGCCCAGCTGGTCCAGCATATGATCAAAGAAATGAAGCCCTGTGCGGATGTTGGTTTTACCTTGTCCATCCAGGTTCAGCGCAATACGGATCTTCGTTTCATTGGTATTTCGTTCATGTACCAGTTCCCGTTGTCCCAGGCGCAGGTATTCCCAGATATCTTTCCAACTGATTGTTTCGAGACCAATCACATCGCGAAGGGTGGTCATGTCATTATTTACTTCCGCTGCACCAAGGCTGGCATCATTGTTCAGCCAGATCGCTTTGCAACCCAGATTTTTTGCGAGCTGCACATCGGTGATCCGGTCGCCAATTACAAAAGATCCGGGTATATCATAGTCCGGATTGTTCAGGTATTGGGTCAGCATTCCGGTAGCAGGTTTACGCGTAGGAGAGTGATCTGCAGGGAAAGTACGGTCTATATGCACATTGCTGAAAAATATCGATTCATTTTCCAGCGCCGTCATTACAAATTCATGCACCGGCCAGAATGTCTCTTCCGGAAAAGAGGAGGTGCCAAGACCATCCTGGTTGGTCACCATTATCAGTTCAAAGTCCAGTTCATTAGCAATTTTCTTCATCCAGGTGAACATGTCCGGGTAAAAGGCCAGTTTGGAAAAAGAGTCCAGCTGGTAGGTGGGAGGGGCCTCCTGGATCAGTGTGCCATCCCGGTCGATGAATAATATCTTTCTCATACCATATATTTTTTAAGGGCTTCCAGTAATTGGTTGTTTTCCTCGGGGGTGCCAATGGTTATGCGCAGGCAATTGTCACACAAAAGAACGTTAGAACGATCCCGGACAACAATCCCACGGCCTGCAAGATATTCATAGATCAGGCGGGCATTGGTCATTTTTACTAATATAAAATTGGCATCAGAGGGATATACTTTTTCTGTAACGGGCAAAGCGAGCAAGGCTTCACTCAGGTTGTCTTTCTGTACTACGGTTGTTTTTGTCCAGTTATTAACGCTACTGATATTACTCAATGCTTCCAGTGCCAGTTGTTGCGTGGCGGTATTTATATTATAAGGGTACTTGACCCGGTTCATATAATCAATTACCGGCTGCCCGGCAAAGGCCATGCCCAGCCGCAGTCCGGCCAGTCCCCAGGCTTTTGACAGGGTTTGGAGAATCACGAGATTAGGGTACTCCGTTAGTTCAGTAATAAATGTTTTCTGGCGGGCGTAATTAATATAGGCTTCATCGATTACTACCAGTCCGGCAAAATTATTCAGCAGTACTTCGATGGCACCGCGTTCAATACTGTTGCCGGTCGGGTTATTGGGTGAACAGACAAAAATCAGTTTAGTGTTTGCATCAACAGCCGCTTCCGTGGCCTCCAGATCCAGTTGGTAGTCCCTTGTCAGCGGAACTTTTTTTACCGCCACGTTATTGATTTCGGCACATACTTCATACATGCCATAGGTCGGCGGGAAGATGATGACATTATCCTGCCCCGGTTCGCAAAAAATCCGGAAGAGCAGGTCGATGGCTTCATCACTGCCATTGCCCAGGAAAATATTGGATGGGGGCACGCCTTTTATCTGACTGATTTTTTCCTTCAGTGGCCATTGCAGCGGATCCGGGTAGCGGTTATAGTTAACTGGCAGTGGGGATCCGAATGCATTTTCGTTGGCATCCAGGAACACCGTGGCTGCCCCGCTGAATTCGTGACGGGCGGAGGAGTAGGGGGTCATCTTTTTTATATTCTCCCTGACCAGTGTATCGAGATTAAATTCCATGTTGTGTATTTAAGCGGATGGCGATGGCATTTTTGTGAGCATCCAGTCCTTCAGCGGCGGCCATAGTCATAACGGCATCGCCTATGCGCTGCAGACCTTCCTGACTCAGTTGCTGAAAGGTGATTTTTTTCATAAAGCTGTCCAATGATACCCCGCTGTACATGGCGGCATAGCCGTTGGTGGGCAGGGTATGGTTGGTGCCACTGGCATAATCTCCGGCACTTTCCGGTGAATAGTGACCGATAAAAACGGAACCGGCGGCTGTTACCTGTTGTGCGATGGATTCCGCATCGTCACAGGACAGGATAAGGTGTTCCGGTGCATAGTAATTGGAAAATGCCACGGCTTCCTGCATGTTGTTGAAAAGGATTGTTCTGCTGTTGGCCAGCGCCTTTTCGGCAATGGCTTTACGTGGAAGCTGGTTCAATTGCTTTTCGACTTCTTTTTCCACCTCTCCGGCCAACGCGGCAGAGGGGGTCAGCAGGATTACCTGTGAATCGGTACCATGTTCGGCCTGGGATAATAAATCCGACGCGACAAAAGCGGGGTGGGCACTTGCATCGGCAATGACCAGTACTTCAGAAGGGCCAGCCGGCATATCAATAGCAACACCATCCTGTTGTACAAGTTGTTTGGCCAGGGTGACATACTGATTACCCGGGCCAAATAGTTTAAAAACCCGGGGAATGCTCTCTGTTCCATAGGCCATGGCCCCGATTGCCTGAACGCCCCCTGCCTTGAAAACCTGTGTAACCCCGCATAGGGCGGCTGTAAATAATATCGCCGGATGTACAGCGCCGTCTTTTCCAGGGGGCGTGCAGAGAATGATTTCTTTGCAACCCGCTAAACTGGCCGGTACCGCCAGCATCAGTACGGTCGAGAAAAGAGGGGCGGTGCCCCCCGGAATATAAAGGCCTGTTTTTTCAATGGGCAATGACTGCCGCCAGCATCGTATACCGGGCATTGTTT
>CAZLRY010000015.1:3417-20942 GCA_964561675.1 uncultured Chitinophaga sp. | reverse complement strand
GTATCCGCAACAGCCAGCCGGGACATATACATGAATTGATTACCCGCTATGTTGTAATACTGTGTAGCGGGTTTTTGTTCCGTTGAACTGATCCCGTTTCCGAAATCCCAGTGCCAGGTTTTCAAATGGCCCAGGCTCCTTTCTTTGAACAGCAATGAATCATACACCCTGCAGAGATAAGGCGAAAAATCCATGATGGCTTTTACCGGCACATTATTCCGGATGATCACCTGCACCGAAGCGGTATCTGAACAACCGGATGTATCAGTGACTTTCACGGTATACCGTCCGTTCTTCGCCGGTTTTATAAGTGGGTGTTGCAGGGCGCTGCCGGTAACTCCGTCACCGGTCCATGCATAACTGATACCGGGACTGGCATGCAGGGAAACTGTGTTTCCTATACAAATTGCCGTATCCGGCCAGGCGCGAACATCTGTACCGATGATTTTCACCCGGATAGAATCCATAGTTATGCAACCACCCCAGCTGGATACAGCTACATAATACACACCACTGTCTGCAAGTGTGCTGTAATAAATTGAGGGGGTGGGTACATTGTCATAAAAACCATTGGGCCCGTTCCATTCATAACTGGCTGCTCCATCTGCTTTAAATAACAAGGGCAGTCCCGAGCAAACCGGCGAATTACTGCTGATGGTATAACCGGCAGGTGGTCCCTGAATTTCCACCCGGAGTTTATTGGATACCACCCGGCAGGCCGGATTGGCAATCATACTCAGATCTGCACCACTCAGCCTGTAATAAAAAGTATCCGGCAGAGTATAGGTTTGTGTGAGTAACGGGCTGGTGGCACCGGGAATATCGGTCCAGGTGGCGCCGGAATCCATACTTACCTGCCACTGCAAGGCTGGATTATTGTAATACGGCTCCATGGTACCGCTGAATGTAATTGTGGGATGCTGCTGATAGCAGGCCGCTTTCACTGTATTATTCGGTTCGCCGGGAAACTGAATATTCATACCGGCCCCTTTTGGACGAAGCCGGATATCATCAATAGCAAAATCCTCCGCACAATCATAAAATGTCGTCAGCAGGTCAATCCGTAATACCAACCTGCCTGTAATGGCCGGCATATTGAGCCAGATACCGAATTCGCCAAACTTATAGCCCATAAACGGATTGGCAAAAGAGATCCCGTTTCGTATAGTGTCTGTCACCAGGATCTGACCAGCTTCGGTTTCCAGTGAAAATGCAAGCCGTGGAAAGAAATGGGAGCCCGGACAGGTAACGGGTCTGTCTACATTAATAATGGCCGCTGAAAAAAAATAATCAATTCCCGGACAAAGGGATTGCTGTACCGTATCCATATACAATAGGCGCGAACCTGTTGCCACGGTATTGTTCACCAGCATCAGGTTGCCTTCAGCATGGGTCATATCATAGGTGCTGTTCTGATCATTTGATAGCGGAATCCATTCATCATTGAAGCAACTGCCTGCAGGTACCCGTTTGATAATAGAATAATATCCGGGAGGCGGGCAAAGGGTGGTACTTCGCTGAAGGGAGGTACGACCCTGGGGCAAGGCCGGCCCGATAACTGCATCTCCTTTGGGAGAAACCCCGAAATGCTGCCAGTATACCGGTGCGCCAAAACCCTGCTGACCTCTTGCAGCAGTGGCAACAAACAGCAGGTGTAAAAATATCAATATCGTTTTCCTGGCCGTATACATTCAATACCCCGGGGGTTGTTTCAATGTGAGGCGGGACTGGTAAACCCGAGTCGCTTTATTCCGGTTTGAATTTCCGGGCAGCTCATAAAGAGATTCCACAAAAGTCCGCTCCGGTAATTTTCTATCATTACAATAATGGGGCCCTGGTCAATCGCCAGGTGAGAGGAGGCTACCCAGTTTTTTGATTCGTTGAAAGCATCCACAAAACCATACTCACTCCAGATTTTATCACCGAGATCAGTATAAAAATGACGTAATGCCTGCATCGAATATACGGGTGTGTAAGGGAATGCGCTCAGCGCGGCTGTTGGGGAAATGGTGCCAAGGTCCTCGGTGGGGGAATGCGCGGCATATCCATTATAGGTATCACTGGCCGTTAAGCCCCAGCAGTTTTCACCATAGCCTTTAAATTTATTTGGATTACGTACACAATGTTCCCGGTTGATCAGGGTATGGTTCAGGTTTTGTTCCCAGTAATCAGCGTACCGGTCTTTTAATCCTCGCGGATCAAGGCCCAGGAAAGAATACTGTGAGAAAAACAATGGGCCCCCATAATCAAATCCAAGCGGGAGTTTGATATCATAAAATGTTTTCCCGTTTTTGAAGAAATTACTCTCCGCCCAGCCCCGGTGATACACGGCCGGGGATACAATGTATTTTTCATTGGGAGACGAAGCCGCGAGAACATACATGATCAGGCATTCGTTGAATCCCCGTACCGGAAAATTCATGGCCCATCCGTTATTCGGGCTCCAGTGCCAATACAATACTTCCTGTCCGCCATTGGTAAACCAGTTCCATTCAATATCCGGCCACATCCAGGATATCCGGTTACGCAATTCTGTTTCAGTGGCATTGGTGCCAGTGAAATACTGACGGGCACATAACAATCCCTGAAATAAATAAGAAGTTTCCACCAGGTCAGCCCCGTCATCTTTTCGGCTGAACGGGATTGTTTTGCCGGTGGCGCCATTTAACCAATGTGGAAAGGCTCCGTGATAGCTATCTGCTTTCAGTAAAAAATTAACTAGCTTAAGGAGGAATTTTGCCGCTGTATCGCGGCTGATCCATTTTCTTTCAGTGGCTACGATTACGCTCATAACCCCAAAACCTGTTCCGCCGGTGGTTACCGTTTCCTCACCATAGCCATAACTTTCATTACTTCTTTCCCTGGCCATCCCGGAGACCGGATGAGCAAAATCCCAGAAATAACGAAATGTCTGTTTTTGCACCAGGTCAAGCAGCGCACTGTCCGTTAAGTTTTTGGGCCGGCCTGCCGGATTGAATAGCGGGTCCGTCTTTTGTCCCTGAGCCGGCAAAAGTAACAAGGCCATAACCCCGGTAAGAAGTTGTCTCTTTATTCGCATAAGATGTTCTTGATTCAGGAATAGATCTTCACAGGTATGGCGCACTAAAACCAAGGGATAACATCCCGGTTTTTACTTCCGGACAACTGGTAAACAGGTTCCACAACAAACCGCTTCGGTGATTTTCAAGCATGATGATAACAGGCCCCTGGTCAATTGCCAGAAAAGAAGTGGCAAACCAGGTATCCCTTAATGAAAAGGCATCCACGAAACCATACTCTTTCCATATTTTATCCCCGAGTACATAATAAAAGAATTTCAAAGCGGCCATAGACTGGTCCGGTGTATACGGAAAAGACGCCAGGGCGGCTGTAGGCGCAATCACCCCCCTGTCGTTGGTGGGTGAACTGGCCGTATAGCCATTAGGTATGTCACTGGCCGTAAGTCCCCACACTGAATCACTGTACCCAACGCCGGCAGCCTGGTTACGGCGGCAATATTCATAATTGATCAGCGTATGGTTGCGTGTATGGGTTGCATAATTAGCCCAGCTATCGGTCAGCCCGTTAGGGTTGATGCCAAGGAACGAGTATTGTGCCAGGAAAAGAGGACCTCCCTGGGCCGGCCCCAGCGGTAATGTATATCCGTAATATGAATTACCGTTCACAAACCCTGCACCGCCATTAGCCGCCCAGCCATTAGTATATACTACTGCCGGTATTCCATGTGTGGTGGATGAAGCCGCTAATACATAGGTAATCAGGCATTCGTTCCAGCCACGGATTTGCATGTTCATCGCCCAGCCTTTATCGGGACTGTAATGCCAGAACAGCGTATTCTGTCCCCCGTTGCGGAACCAGTCCCATTCCACATTATTATACAGTGTATTGATATCAGTCCGCAGGGTGGCTTCAGCTGCATCCACCCCGTTAAAATACTGGCGGGCGGTCAATAAGCCCATCATGAGGTAGGATGTTTCCACGAGGTCAGCCCCATTATCATTACTGCTGAATGGAATAATCGCGCCGGTGTTTCCATTCAACCAATGGGGGAATGCCCCTTTTACTTTAACAGCTGTGTTTTTCAGAAAAGAAACCATCGTTTGCAGACGGGCCAGTCCCTGTGCCCGGGTAATGAACCCGCGGTTGATTCCGGTTACAATGGCCATGACCCCGAAGCCCGAACCACCGGAGGTAACCAGGTCGCCAGAAGTATTACGCTCACGAGACAGTCCGCTCACCGGGTGCGCAAAATCCCAGAAGTATTTAAACGTGGTTTGTTGAATTTTATCAAGCAGTTCATTATCCGTCAGTAAAGGAAATTTCCTGGAGGAATCAATCTGTGTAACAAGTACTTTATCAATGCTGCCGGAAAGGGATCCCCCTGCTGCAGATTTAACAGAATTGGTCAGCTTAAACTGGTATTTCGTAATACCGGACAGCGTCGAATTGGGTTGTATCAGTAGTACGGAATCCCCTTGTTGATAGGAAAGTGTATTGGGAACTGTAATTCCGGCAGGATCCGTAAAAGAGATAGCACCCGCCACGGTTGTCCGCATCAACGGGGCGGAAAATACAATTTTCAGCACTGGTTGACGGGATGCTCCATAATGAAGGTCATCAAATGTCCGGCTGTCCACCCAGTTGCTGCGTATCGTTAATGCAGCGGGTGGGGTGGGTGGCGGAGGAGGTGAATTCTTATCTCCGCAACTCATCAGTAAAACAAGTACTATAAATACAGGCAAGGAGCTCTTCATGATCGGATCCCGGGTTATTTGATGATATACGTATTTATTGAATGAGCCTTTACCTGCGCTTCAGCTGCTTTCCCATTGATCCAGAGAAATACCGGCGAAGTATTGTTTCCCTGGTTCATGACAATCACCACAACCGTTCCGTCCGGATTAAGGAAGGCGGTGGACAATAACTGGCTGCGGCTGGGACTGCTGATAATGCGTTTGGCGCCCGGTTGAATGAATTTGGAAAAGTGTCCGATATAATAATAGGCATTGGTATAAATAAGCTGACCTGTGCGGGTATCCCCGTGAATAGGGGCAAAACAGAAATTCTGCACATGGTTGGGACCTCCGGTTTCATCCAACAGGATATTCCAGTCCGTAAACCCGACCATCCCATTATTGAAGTCATTGATCATACTGCGTCCGTACTCTTCTCCTAATACCCAGGCATTGTAACGGGCTGCATTGAAACTCTCCGCACAACCTTCCGTAAACATGATATTCTTATCAGGGTATGCTTCATGCACCCTGCGCAGGTTATCATACATCGGCTGACCGCCACTCCAGTCCTCATACCAGTGAAACCCAATTCCCCAGGCATATTTAGCCGCTTCAGGATCATCAAAATAAGTGCGGGCCCGCTGATAAATGAGATCACGGTTATGGTCCCATACAATGATTTTCTTATCCTGCAGCCCTTCTTTATGCATGGTAGGCCCCAGGTGATTTTTCAGAAAATCCCTTTCTTCTTCTGCTGTATAAATACAACTTTCCCAGCGTTGGGTGGCCATGGGTTCATTCTGTACGGAGATACCCCACATCGGTATCCCCTCCTTCTCATACTCCTTGATAAACTTTGTATAATACATGGCCCAGCTGTCGTAAAATTCAGGCTTCAGTTTGCCGCCCTGCAGCATATCATTATTGCTCTTCATCCAGGAGGGTGGGCTCCAGGGACTGGCAAATAAATTCAATTTGCCACCGGCTGCTTTCATCGCTTCTTTTATAAAGGGGATCTTATACTTCCGGTCATGTTCAATATTGAACGACTTCAGCTCTTTGTCCCCGTCCTGAACATAGGTGTACATATCACTGCTGAAATCGCAGCTATTGATATTGGTTCTGGCTACGGTATAGCCGATACCGGTTTCTTTATCAAAATAGGCTTTCAGGAATTCCGCCTGTTTGTCTTTCGGCAGTTTATAAAAAGTTTCTGCAGAGGCGTCAGTCATGGCCGCACCGGTTCCAAAATAGGTCTGGAAGGTTTTTTGCGGATCCACAAAAACGATGACCTCATTTTCAAATGGCTGCGCCTTTTCTTTAAAAGTGAGGGTATCAGTAAGGGATAAACGCAGATCAGAACTATCTGCCGTGGTCCAGCTGATTACTTTTTTCCCTTCGGTTGAGAATGGGGTGCCGGAAACCGGTGCATTTTCTTTACTGTCAGGTTTATTATTGCAGGAAAAGACCAGCACGGCCAACAGGAGAAGTGAGGAATATTTTAACATGACTTATGATTTAATATATTACCAGATATACGTTGCTACAGCATTTCCGGGGATGCTAACCACCGCCCATTTGCCTTTATATTTCAGATTTACGTTTACAGCTGCCCCGTTTTCATTCACCACCAGCATCACTTTTTTCCCGTCAGGCCTTATAAAAACCACATTGGAAACCGTTGAACCCGTTGAGCTTTCTATACGAACGGAACCGGGTGTAACAAACTTAGAAGCGTGGGCCACTATATAATAACTCACATTTTTACTTGCCACGGAACCGCTGATAGTTACAGCACCCTTGCACTCAGAACAACCACCTGGAGTATGTGGTTGGTAAGTGGGGTCACTGGCCAGGTTCCATTCAAGTGCCACTTTGCTCCAGTTGCGCATCGAACCAATGATCACATTTTTCATATGCCACTTCAGGTCGCCGTCAAAACTGCCGTTAGCACCGGTCCATTGTTCTGTAAAATAAAGGTTCTTATCCGGGTGAGCAGCGTGCACGCCGGACATCGCCCCGATTTCTCCTTCATATAAGTGAAATGCACTCCCATCTACAAAAGCTTTGGCTGCAGGATCATCCATTATCGTGATCGGGTAGTTCGGATTATTACAGTTATGATCCCATACCACAATTTTTGTTGTAATCCCCGCATTCCGGAAAGCCGGACCAAGGTGATTCTTTACAAACTCCCCCTGCTGTAAGGCAGACATCACCATACTGGGGTTATTGCCTCCATGTTGAGGCTCATTCTGTACGGTGATGGCATGCAGGTTAATTCCTTTTGCAGCCATTGCCTGGATATATTTCACAAAATACTGAGCATATACACTGTAATACTCCGGTTTCAGGCTGCCACCAATGCTGCTGCCATTATCTTTCATCCAGACAGGTGCACTCCAGGGAGAGCCCATGATCTTCAGATTCGGGTTGATAGCCAGGATCTTTTTTAAGACCGGAATCAGATCCACTGTGTCTTTAGACAAACTGAAGTTTGATAAGGAGAGGTCTGTCTGACCGGCTGCAAGGTCGTCATAGCTAAACACAGCTGCATCCAGATCGGATGCCCCGATACTGATGCGGATATAACTTACACCGATGCTGCTCTCCCCCGCACCAAAAAATTCGTTCAGCAGTGAATTCTTCGATGCCTCATCCATTTTATTGAACAGGAAAGCACTACCACCAGTAAGCGAATAGCCAAACCCATCTACCGTCTGAAAGGTTTTTGTGCTGTCGATTTCGATGGTGGAATTATTATTTGCATCAGTGCTAAAAACGAATGAAGTGGATTGCTTTTGCAGGGTGGCGGTCTGGTCAGACCTGGTTATCCAGTATTCCGCGTTCACCGTTTCACTGTTGTTGTTGTTTCCCCCTGCGTTATTCTTGGAGCAATTAGATGACATTGATACCACCCCTGCCAGGAGGAATAAAGAAAGGCTCATTCTGGTTTTCATGATGTAGATGTATTGAAGTAAAGTTGCCTAGTTTTTCTTTAAAAATACAAGGGGGCCATTATTACGGGCTATCACCAAAAGTGAGTCGCCGGTCCCGGTACGGACCCAGTCAATATCCCTTGCTTCCCCCTTAAAATTGTTCATAATATTATGCGCACCGGCTGCAGTCCCATCCTTTGCAAAACTGAACTGCAGGGGCTGCATGGCATCATAACGGCCCTCATAAGGTATCACCCCGTAGTAGTTTCCTGCGGCAAGAATACGGACACCCTCCTTGCCTGATGCCAGGTTCATACACATTAATGGTGCTGTTTGTGCTGCATCTGCCATATCAGAACGGGTAAAATCTCCTTTCCCGTTATTGATAAAACAGGAAGAGGACAAGGTTTCCGCCTGAAGTGTTGTGTAATCTTTAAAAAGATCGTAAAACATATACTGAACAGTTTTGCCGGCCACATCACTGTAATTCAAATAGGCCTTTTTTAACACCGGGAGGGATCGCTCCAGCTCATCTTTTGCCAGGAAGGTATACTCCTTTTTATCAATAGTATAACACAGAATCTGCTCCACTGTCCCGTTATTATCAAAATCTTTCATAAATAGTTTCAGGGGTCCGTTCTTACCGGCCCGGAATTTTGAATTATGCCCCCAGTTACCGGCCAGCAGATCCGTGTACCCATCGCCGTTTACATCTGCGGCAAATAAACTTTGCCAGAGGCCGGTGGAACCCGGGATCGCGGTTTCGGTAAATACCCCTTTTTTATTAATAAATATTTTAAGGGGCATCCATTCACCGGTTATCACCAGATCGGGCCAGCTGTCTTTGTTAACATCTGCAAAAACAGCAGCTGTCACCATTCCTGCTTTCTGCAGGAATATAGTATTCCGTTCAGCCATGTCAAATGTGGCATCTCCCCGGTTTAGGTATAAATAGGAGTTTACCGGCTGTCCATAGCCGGTCTGGTTTGCTAAGTTGCCGATAAAGAAATCCATATCCCCGTCCTTATCAATATCTGAAACAGCAATACAGGATTTGCTTTCATACTGTACAGGGAATGCCAGTTCTTTCTTCTTAAAATTGCCTTTCCCGTCATTTATATATAATCGATCTTCTCCCTGCCGGCTGGTTGCCAGGATTTCATTCCCCCCGGTAATCACCAATAAGTCGGGATGACTGTCACCATTCGCATCAAAAAAAGCCGCATCCACATCTTCGCTTTCTTTATTTAATTCGAAATCCGGTTGCAGGGAAGCAGAAAAGCGGCCATCGGTTCCCTGTATCATCAGTACCCCGGATTCACCTTTTGCATTGCAAACATAGATGTCATCCAAACCGTCACCGTTCACATCCGCAACGGCAGTTTTGGGGCCTCGTGCGGAAAGCGTGTGAGGAATAAGGTATTGAATATCAAAATCATTGAATTCATTTTCTTTATGCCGCCATGGATTTCCTATTGAGGAAGTCAAATCACTATAGCCGGTTTGAGCGGGTGGGAAAAAGGCTGAATAATCAAAATGGCCGGCTGCATTCTTCTGCTCAAATACCAGGCTCTTATTGGCCGGCAACTGTTTTAAAAGTTGCATCCGCTGATCGGGCCAAACCACCAGGATACTGTCTGCCTTAACAGCCTCCCCTAGTCCAAAATGAAGGCGGGGTTCCACAGATGACTGAAACCCACGGGTCGTCATCAGTTGCTGATATTGCAGCTGGCCACCGGCCCACAGGTAAATTTTAGCGCCGATCCCAAACCGGTTCATACTGTCACCGGAAAAGCGGATACCCAGCTGGTTCCCCGGATTGCTGTTATTGCGTAAAACAGTCGCTTCCGCATCAAGGCAATTGATTACCATATCAAGGTCTCCGTCATTGTCAAAATCCGCATATACGGATCCGTTATAAAATCCCTTCAGATTGCCGGTGCCCCATTCCTCGCTCATATCCCTGAACGTATATTCATTTTCATTCCGGAAAAAAAAGGGATGCGAACTTCCTTCCGGCATTGCGTCAATGGTTTCCTTATCGAATTTGTCTGTATAGTTCAGCCCCTTATTCACTTCCTGGGCCGATACAAACCGTATATAATCCAGGTCCACCGGCCTTTTTACAATACCGCTGGAAATAAAAAGATCTTTCCGGCCATCATTATCGAAATCGGCAAACAGCGGTGCCCAGCTCCAGTCAGTCGCAGAAATACCTGCCTGCAGCGCTATATCGCTGAAGCTGTTTCCGTTTCCATTATTATGCTGTAAAACATTGCGTGAAACCTGGTGCTGGTATCCGTTTTTCTCCAGTTTGAACCGGTAGATATCAGGGTTTTCATCACTGCCATATGTTTTCATTGTCTTTTCATCCGGAGGCAGCATATCCACTGTTATGATATCCGGCTGGCCGTCATTATTATAGTCATTAATATCATTGCCCATGCTGAACCGGCTGTAATGCCCGAAATGAGCCGCTCCGTTTTCTGTAAACGTGCCATTCCCGTTATTGAAATAACAATAGTCATTCTCATGAAAGTCATTTCCGATATAGATGTCCTCCCATCCGTCATTGTTCAGGTCAGCTACGGACAGCCCAAGACCATACCCGAGATTACTCTGGTAAATACCGGCTTCTTTTGAAACATCCGTGAAACGGCCGGTGGCTTTGAGGTCATTCCGCATCAGGACATCCCCGGAAAGCGGATCATACTTACGCCGGCTGGCTGTATCCACTACATTGGCATGCGGCCGGTCCGACTGATTCAGGATATAACAATCCAGGTCGCCGTCATGGTCATAATCAAAAAAGGCTGACTGGGTTGTCAGTCCGGAAAAGGCTAATCCGAAAGCTTCACTTTTCTCCGTAAAACGGTTGTTGCCATTATTAATAAAAAGTTCGTTGTGCCCGGTTAGACCGAATTTGCTGCTTACGGAACTAACATAAATATCCAGCAAACCATCCCCGTTTACATCAGCCATTGTAACACCGGAACACCAGTCAGATTGACCGGCCACTCCGGCCTTATCTGTTATATCCTCAAACTCAAAATTTCCTTTGTTGAGATAGAGCCGGTTCTTGCCTTTCTGATTGGCGGAAAAAAAGATATCGGTGAGTCCGTCATTATTGATATCACCGGCAGCCACTCCCCCGCCATTATAGAAATACAGGTAGTACAGAATATTAAACCGGTCCTTTTCAGGAACGTGATTTGAAAAACTGATATGAGTCTGTGCAGATGAAAGGGAGGTAAAAAGGGGGCGTTTCTTTTGCCGGTTACAACTGTACAGCAGCAACAAGGAACATAATAGCGCTGTCGTGGAAGTTCTCAACATATAGTGCAATTCAAAATATGACTAGGCCAAAAAAGCGTAAAAGGGCTGAAACAATAAATTGTTCAGCCCCTTTTTGCTTATGCTCTGCGATTGCCAAAAAAAATATTCAGTCCAACCGCTGATGTTTCATTACAGCTTGCCGGTAAACAGGCTGGACACTTCAGTGGCAGTAAGTGCGGTAGTATACATACGGATCTGGTCAATACTTCCTTTAAATGTGGAAGCCAGCCAATCATCCGTGTCAATACTGTTTGAAGGACCTGAACCAATCCGCATTTCAGTTATTTTACTTTCATCCATATTCAGGTTGCCATGTGTACCCCAGTTTCCGGTTGTGGGTCGGGCTGCCCCATCCAGATAACAAGTCATTACGCTGGTGGTGGCATTATACACGAGGGCGATATGATGCCAGGCGTCGTTCATCATTCCGGCAATCTGGTTGCCACCTTCCCAGGTAAACCATGCATCTCCATTGTTCTTATCCACAAACATCGTCTTAATAGCGCATGCCGTATTATTCCCTTCCAGGAAAATGAGGGCCTGTGCACCTGACCAGTGACCATTGCTGGACTTGAAGCTCATAATATATTCCGGACCATTGGTACCTGTATTGTTTTTTGTCTGGCCATTGCCTTTATACCAGAACGAAATGGTAAAACTCTTGGCATTTTTGGCCCAATCGTTTGGTTTGGCGTATTTGACAAACTTCTTATTCTCGCCTTTCACTGCTTTTCCTTTAATGCCATCCACAGATGCCAGGGGATTGTCTGCAGCAAAGTTTGCGCGGATACTATCCACTGCATTCATCAGGGGATTAGTTGTAGTTCCGTCAAAAGCAACATAAAAAGCCAGCGGACCACCGGGAGGGTTTGAATCCTCGGGGAAAGAGCCCATGTCCGGCTTTGACATTTTCTGGCAGGAAGCCAGCAACAGTAGAGCGCCGGCAGCGAAACCAATTTTCCTTATTTGTTTTTTCATTTTGTTAGTTTTTAATGATTAATCAGGAATCAGGGGATGATCGGATCATCCCCTGAGAAGATTATATCTTACCAGCATGGGTTTTGAATAAGTACTCCGCCTGCAAAGTCAATGGCTGTCTGAGGCAGCGGATAATATTTATGGCAGTTTGTATAGCCAGACGGGCCAAGTACAGTTACTGCATCACCCCATCTTACCAGGTCAAAGAACCGCTCGCCTTCCATAGCCAGTTCCATACGTCTTTCCTGCTTGATCGCAGCACGCATCTGGGCCTGGGAAGTAAACGTAATACTGGGTAATCCGGCACGGTTACGAATCATATTCACCCAGGTGGTTGCATTGGTCTGGTTTGTCCCGCCACCAAGTTCGTTTGCAGCTTCAGCGGCCAGCAGCAGTACATCAGAATAGCGAAGCAATGAGTGATTCAGCCAGGCATTCTGACGGCGACCTGTATAGGTCTGCATAGCAGGTTCCGGGTATACTTTCTTATTCCAGTACAAACGGGGGATAATCGGGTAAGCCGGAACGGTTTTACCATAACCATCATCCTGGCCTGAAAATAAGATAGTGGCTGATTTACGTGCATCACCTGCTTCGTAAGCATTTACCAGATCATCTGTTGGTGTATTCCATCCCCAACCCAGATCCCAGTCTCCTGATCCACGCACTCCCTGCTCTACCCCAAACTCATAACCGTTATCGGGCACGCCATTGGCACCCAGATCAGCCTGAATTTCAAAAAGGGATTCTTTTGAGTTTTCACCTGCTACCTTGAACAGGTTACTATAATTACTCAGTAACTGGTAATTACCAGAGTTGATCACTTGTTGACAGAGACCAAGCGTGGCCGCCCAGTTCTGACTATAGATTTTAACTTTAGCCAGCAGGCCCATTGCAGTATACTTGGTGAGGCGCCCCGGGAAACGGCTGTTGCCAGTGGCATTAAGCCAGTTTTCAGGAAGATCACTCACGCCTGCCTGCAGATCTGCATCGATCAGGGCATAGATATCAGCAACTGTTGCTTTCGGCTTTTTAGAATCATTGGCATTATAAATTCTGAAATCAATTTTTGGCACTTCACCAAATACACGGACCAGCTGGAAGTAAGTGAGTGCGCGGAAGAACTTGGCTTCAGCGATATTCACTTTGGATGCCGGATCAGTGAGACCCAGTGAGTCAGCGATCTGCAGTACGGTGTTGGCTTTATTTATCAGGTTATAGTTCTGATCCCAATAAATTGTTGGAGCCCAGTGTGATTTCTGATACTGGAAATCATCAAAAATCACGCCCCAGTCGGCACCATCAGCAGGGCTACTTCCTTTCATGGCATCATCCCCGCGGAAGGAATGGAAACCAAACCATGGAATACTGCTGTATCCGTGGTAAGCAGCACCCCGGTCAAGGAATGAGCCGTATAAACCAAAGACCTGCCCTTCAAGACCACCCTGATTCAGATCCTCCAGGGATGCCTGTAAGGGTTTGCGGTCAAGAAACTTTTTACACCCCGTAAATGTTGTACCAGCAATGGCTATTGCCAGCATCAACCATACAAATTTGTTTCTTCTCATATTATTCGTTTTATAGAATTCAATCGTTTATTAAAAATTGACATTAATACCTCCTGAAATAATCATCGGAATCGGGTCATTACCAGTATCGATACCAAATGATGTCGGAGAACCTCCGAATTCAGGTGAATAACCAGAGTTGCGTTTCCAGGTCTTCAGATTCTGTATGTTAAAGAATGCCCGAAGACTTTTGATATGCATTCTCGCCAGCATGTCAGCGTTGAAATTATACCCGATCTGGAAGTTCCTGATACGGAAGTAGCTGCCATCTTCAATACCATAGCTGGAAGGCAGGCGGTTAGTGGAGTGGTCATCGCCCAGGATCGGATCCCAGTTTGATGTACCGGCACCATGCCAGCGGTTCAGCTTGAATTTCGGATAGTTAAACTTGGTATAAGGCAATTCTGAACTACCCCAGTAACGGTAGATCTCACCACCGTAAACGCCTTGCATATCCACACTCAGATCAAGCCCTTTATACTTTACAGTAACGTTACCGCCATAAATAAAGTCAGGAGTCGGGTTACCGATCATCGTACGGTCATCTGTATTAACCACACCGTCTCCGTTCAGGTCCTTGTACTTAAGATCGCCGGGACCATAACTGTTGCCAAGGTTCATAGTCGGGGATGCCAGTTTATCTGCATAAGACTGGTACACGCCTTCCACAACATAACCGTAAAAATAGCCGATCGGGTTGCCTGCTACAGTACGGTTGGGGTATTGTTCATCCGGGTTTGAGGTAAATGGAGAATTCAGGAATTTATTGTCAAATGTGGTCATATTACCGGAAACTGTTACCGTGAAGTCTTTTTTGACTTCATGAGTGTAGCTGGCAGAAAGTTCCAGACCACGGTTACGCATATCACCGATGTTGGTAAGTGTTTGCAGACCGGCACCTGCACTGATCAGTGCCAGCAGATCCACGGTTTTCTTGTGGTAATAGACAACCTCACCATGCAGTTTGCGCTTTAACATGTCAAACTCAATACCGATCTCTTTACCATGTACTTTTTCCCAATGCAGGTTACGGTCGGCCAGGTAAGTTTCAGTGTACACAGGCACGATAATAGTACCAAACACAGCCGTGGAATTTGTAGCCAGAGAAGGATAAGCAGGGTAGTCAAATCCATACGTATTCTGTACACCCAGTACACCAAAGCTGGCTTTCACTTTCAGGTAATCAAATACATTCTGGTTTTGGAAAAATCCTTCTTTACTAACCTCCCAGGCTGCACCCACTGAGTAGAAATTATCACCCTGGTTGCCATAATCCTGGCGCCATGCTGATGACCAGTCACGGCGGAAAGACCCGTTCAGCAGGTATTTTCCTTTGAAATTATACAATGCACGGAACAGTCCTGATACAGTGGCTTTTTCCCACTGACCGGAAGAAGCAACACGAGTGCTCTTGTCTCCAAATCCGTTGTCCAGATACCAGAAACGTTTGTCATTGGGAATCGGCAGACCGGTCAGGGATTGTTTGATAGAACCAAACAAGCCGCGGTATTCATTATAATAAGTAGTGAATCCACTTGTCAGGGTCAGGCCATGATCGCCATAGCTCTTTTTGAAAGTCAGGATATGATCCTGCTGGAATTTGTTCCAACGCTGAGTGGATTGTGAAACTTCTGTACGATTATAACTGTTGTGAATAAACGTAGTTCCGCCGATCGGATCGTACAGACTGTCTATCGGGCGATAGCTACGGCCATCCACCACAGACATATCAGCATAGAATGTAGAACGCCAGTTCAGGTTCTTCAGGAAACTGATATCAGCATATACACTGGCAACCGAACGGTTTTCGTAATTCAGCTCTTTGTCCCAGTTGTCATTCAGCTCCATGGCCGGGTTGATCATTTGTGAAGACTGAATAGCCAGGTTGTAATAGGCACCGGCAGCATCATTGTATACAGGGGTAACCGGGAGTGCACGGCGGGCCTGAAAGAGCAGGCCGCGGGCATTGCCGTAAGGATTACGTTGACGGAATGTATTCAGGGTAAAACCAAGTTTAATCCCTTTTGTGACTTTCACTTCATCGCTCAGGTTCAGGGACATTTTACGAAGGCGCTCATGCTGCACAATACCTTCCTCATCTGTATAGCCAAGACCTAAGTAGAATTTGTTCTTATCGGTAGCTGTGCTTACACTGAAGTTGGTCATGGACATGGTACCGGTTTGTGTCATGGCATCCACCCAGTCCGTATTACCGGTCCAGGGGGTAAAGTCAAAACGGTCCGTACCGGTTATACCCAGGTTATCCTGCTCTTCTTCAAAAAGCATTTTAAACTCTGCTGCATTAACCATATCAATTTTGTCTACCAGTTTCTTTGAACCGAATGTGGTATTGAAGTTGATATTCACCTGGCCGGTTTTGGCTTTCTTGGTTGTAATGGCAATTACACCGTTTGCACCACGTACCCCAAAGATGGCCAGTGAGGAAGGATCCTTCAGGATTTCGATAGACTCAATATCATTTGGATTGAGGAAACTGATATTATCATTAAAGATACCATCCACCAGATAAAGCGGTTTTACACCGGCACTGGATAATGAGTTGGTTCCACGGATGCGGATATCAGGTTCCTGGCCGGGTGTACCGGAGTTTACCACGCTCAGACCAGCTACTTTACCCTGCAGGGAAGCAACCGGGTTAACGTTGGGTTTGTCGGCAATATCACGTCCACTGATCTTAGTAATAGATCCGGTCAGGTCGCGTTTGCTGGCCTGTCCATAACCAATCACCACCACTTCATCAATCTTCCTGGCAGATTGCTGCAGGGTGATGCTGAGTGATGATTTTCCGGCAACAGCCACTTCGATGGTTTCGAAACCAACAGAGCTGATTACCAGTGTTGCGTCATCAGGAACAGTAAGGGAAAAATTTCCGGCGGCATCGGTTGTTGTTCCGGTCCGGGAACCCTTAACAGCAATAGAAACACCGGCAAGTGGTTCTCCTGTAGAAGAAGTTACTTTACCGGAAACCCGCAGATCCTGTGATTCGATCTCGGTAGCGGTCATTCCTTCTTTCAGGACTACCAGTTTGGAAGCAAGGATTTTGTAGCTCACCCCGGTGTTGGCCAGGATTTTGTCGAGCAGGTCGGTCACAGGTGCATCGACTGCGTCGATGGTGACCCGGGGCTTTTTCTTTAAGGCATTTTCACTGAAGAGAAAACGATAGTTGGTTTTCTTTTCAATGGCGAATAATACTTTTTTGATTTCAGCCTCGTTCATTTTCAGCGTGATACGATCTTGCGAAAAGCCACGAGCAGATACCTGGAGACAGGCAATCAGCAAAAAAGCAATCGTCAATTTCATAATTCTGGCAATCTTTGGTAACAGGTCCTTTTTAGAAACAGCAGTCGTTTCGTTTTTTTTCATACTTAGCAATTGAAGAGTTAACAATCGGCTTCCCTGGGGTCACCGGTTCTTTTTTACTAACCTGACAGTACCTTTCAGTACCGTCTGTTATCCTTCCGCTAAGAAGTGTTGATAATGGCATTCATTTGGCATAAGCATTAGCGGTGAATAATTATTTTACTTCCGTTTTTTTCGTATTGAAATGGTATAAATTCCTTCAGGGCTTCCAGCGCCTGAACAATCGTTTCAGATTCAAAAATTCCGTTCAGCCGTTCCTCCCCGATCCGCAAGTCAGTAATATCGATCTCCACATTATACCAACGCTCCATTTTTACAGCCAATTCACTGAATGATTCATCCCGGAATACCAGTTTATTATTAACCCACTGGATTTCTGCCACGGTACTGTCCACCGGATTATACTTCAGTTTATTGATCGACATCAGGGTATTGATCACCGGCAATTCGGTACGGGCGATATTTCCAGTCTTTTTCTCCTGTTTTTTGCTATCCTTCTCTAAATGAGCGATATCATTCTCCACGACCAGTTTTTCACTGGGCGTAAGAATGATCTTATCATTCGGCCGGTTACGGATGGTCACTTC
>CAZLRY010000015.1:1378-3317 GCA_964561675.1 uncultured Chitinophaga sp. | reverse complement strand
TTTCACTGGGCGTAAGAATGATCTTATCATTCGGCCGGTTACGGATGGTCACTTCTATACTTCCCCGTATCAGGCTGGTTTCGGTCTGCTTATCTTCCGGATACGCTTTCACATTGAAGGCGGTACCCAATACTTTAATTTTTATACTGCTGGTATTTATAATAAACGGCTTTTCCTTGTTTTTTGTCACATCAAAAAAACCTTCACCAGTCAGCATTACTTCCCTTGTTTCAATACCGAAATCTTTATTATAGGTAAGCTTACTTCCTGCATTGAGCCATACGACTGACCCATCGGGCAGTTGTACTTTTGATTTTGAACCCGGGCGGGTGGAAATTTCATTGAGTTGCCCGGCAACTTCATCCCCTGGGTTACTGCTGCCCGACAGACTCCGGATAGAAAAAAGTCCGGCCATTACTAACAAAACTGCGGCAGCCCAATACCAACGTTTAAATTTCTTTACAGAACCGGCTGAGGTCAGTGTTTCCTGGTAATTGCCATCCAGGGAAATATTCAATTCATTCATCCGGTGGAGATGCAGCATTAACGCGTCTTCACCAGCTGATGTATCCTCTGCGGGTTGGCTCTTCCAGAGATCGGTCAGGTTCTGAATGGCATATTGCCATTCAGGGTGTGATTGAATCATACTCTCCAAAAAAGCCAGTTCCTCGGCGGAAGCTTCCCCTGACAGTTTTTTAGAAAATAAGACCCAAAATTGTTCCTGACTCATTAAAACGTTGGTTGTAAATAACTAAGACAAACAAACACCGTGTTTACCCCTAAAAACGTTTTAACTTTTTTTTGTGGCGGGGGTTGAAATATTTAATTCCTTGATTTCCAAGTGCATACATTTACCCAGCCGACGCAGAGCAATGGCCATCTGGGCTTCAATGGTCTTCACCGATAATTGTAGCAATTCGGCCACCTCCTTGTACTTAAGACCATCCTCCTTTACAAGTTTGAAAATAATCCGGCAACGAGGGGGCAGGTTATTGATAGCCTGACGGATTTGCCGCATCATTTCTTCCGTCATCATGAGCTGTTCCGGATCAAAGTAAATGCTGTTGAGCTGAACAAGCCACTCTTCCGGGGAAGGGTTTTGCTGTCGCTTTTGTTGTTTTAATCGATTGAAAGCCAGATTTTTAGCGGTAGTATAAAAATAAAAAAGCGGAGACTCGATGCTGGTCAGCTGGTCCCTTTTTTCCCAGACTCTGATAAAAAGATCGGAAACCAGCTCTTCTGCTTCCTCCTGGGATTTAAGTATAGAATAGGCAAATTGCTTCAGCCGCCCATGGAGCAGCATAAACAATTCCTTGTACGCTGCCTGGTCGTTAGCAAAAGCAATAGCAGCGAGCAACCTTTTTATGGGATCGTTCTCAGGCATAAGCAAAGCGCCGTAAATCTAAGGGAATTGTTTAATATAGTACATGATGCTTTTCAGCTCCTTTTTTTGTACTTTTGCAGCCGCCTAAAAGGCAGGACCCTTAGCTCAGTTGGTTAGAGCAGCAGACTCATAATCTGCGGGTCGTTGGTTCGATCCCAACAGGGTCCACGTTTTAAAAATCCAAGAACCAAGATGCCAAGAACCAAATAAGGACCAAAGTCTAAGAAACAATATTCAAAAGGTCCCTGTTTGATCCTTGGCATCTTGATTATTTTTTGGTTCTTGTATTTTGGTGTCTTGGTTCTTACCCGCAGGGTATTAACTTTTTGTTAACCGCATGCCGTTTACATTTGTCCACTATATAATTGAATATGAAGAAGTTTATCCTGGTTCTCCTCTCGGTTTTCGTAGTTGCTGGACTTTCGGCCCAGCAACTTGATACGGTACCCGTTCCCAAGGTCAAAAAAAATATCCCAAATCTGGCCAACCGGGCCAATGACCACCTCGTTTTTCAGGTAGGCTATACCGGATGGGCGGGTATTCCGGATACAATCA
>CAZLRY010000015.1:0-1278 GCA_964561675.1 uncultured Chitinophaga sp. | reverse complement strand
CACCTCGTTTTTCAGGTAGGCTATACCGGATGGGCGGGTATTCCGGATACAATCACCACCAGTGGTTTCAGCAAATCCATCAACATCTACCTGATGTATGATTTCCCGTTTAAGAATAATCCCAAACTGAGCATGGCCTTCGGTCCCGGCTTTGGTTCTGATCATATTCTTTTCTCCAAGACCTATGTTGGCATCAAGGACCAGACCAGCACCATGGCCTTTACCGATATGAGTGATACCAATCATTTCAAGAAAACTAAACTGGCAACTGTTTTCCTTGAAGCGCCGATTGAATTCCGTTATTCAGCCAACCCCGAAACCGGCAAAGGCCTGAAACTGGCAGTAGGCGTAAAAGTGGGAACCCTCCTGAATGCGCATACCCGCAGTTCCGATTACGAAGACAAAAGTGGTAATACGATCAATAACTACGTAATGAAAGAATCCAGCAAACGTTTCTTCAACAAGCAGCGCCTGTCCGGCATGGTTCGCGTTGGTTATGGTAATGTCAGCTTGTATGGCTCTTACCAGTTTACCCCGGTTCTCCGCGACGGATTTGGTCCACAGGTAAGACCTTTCTCGTTTGGGCTTACGTTGAGCGGATTGTAAGAGAGGAAAATAGAAAGTGGAAAATAGAGAGTGGGGAAATACAAAGCAGATTATTTTCCGCCTTAAATAACTTTAAAAACGGTTCTGAATTCAGAACCGTTTTTTTAATACGGACTCCCCACTCCCCACTCTCCACTCTCCACTCTCCACTCTCCACTCACCATTCCCTACCTTTGCCAACCATGAAACCATTCTCCATCCTCTTACTACTGCTGCTGCATCTCCATACCAACGCTCAGGATAAAGTATCTGCTTATTTCGAGTCCATCCGGAAGAATGAAGCACAACTGACCGCCTTCTTCGCGGGTATGCCGAAAGGGGGCGACCTGCATCATCATTTTTCCGGGTCAGCCTGGCCGGATTATTTGCTGGCCAAAGCCATTAAAGAAGATTACTGGGTGGAACTGAACAGTTATACGGTAGCAACTGCTGCTGGCAAAACCGGCAACTGGAAAAAGTTCAGTGAGGTCAGTGACCTGAATGCCCTGAAAACAGCGATCCTGCAACAATGGTCGGTAAAGAATTATCATCCGGCTTTGGGGCCATCAGAGAATATATTCTTCGACAGCTTCGGAAAGTTTGATGCGATCATGGATGCGTCCGTTCCCGATGCATTACTGGAACTGAAACGGCGGGCCAAAGCTGAAAACCTGAGCTATATCGAAACACAAT
>CAZLRY010000014.1:0-22013 GCA_964561675.1 uncultured Chitinophaga sp. | reverse complement strand
AGATTAAGACCAGCGGTATATAATGAATCCAGGAAATCCTCATTACCGGTTATAATATAGCCTCGGGCCCCTGTTTCATTATCCAGGGCTGTCATTACCAGTTTCTGGGTGTGTTCAATGATCAACTGGGTAGCATTCACCTGTTCAGATGTATCCCTGACTTTCTTTGACTGATAAACCGAAACGTATAATACGATTAAAAGGGTCGTGGTTAACAGAACCAGACCTGCAGTAAGCAGACGAGTGGAGGATAATAGTTGCATGCCTATCGTTGTTCGCATAGTTGCCGGGGCAACCACTTGACTACGTGTTTAATACGGAACAACAATACATAGCATTGCCGACCGTTGGTTTTTTGTTTCGCTGCCTTAAAATAACCGGCAGCTGGTTGGTGTATTATCCGGTTAAACTCTCTGCAATTAAATCTTCTTATAGTAATCTAACTAAAATATAGACTGCTTGTTTACGAAATCAGTAAACAATATGACGAAACTGTCAATGAAATTTAGTTGTTTAAACACTGACCACGCTATGTGATTAAGCAGTAGTTTACTACATATGATAAAGTAAAAGTGGTAAGTTTTAAGTGGTAAGTTGTAAGTAACAGCCTCTTTACTCTCTAACGACTTTCTGCCAACCCCATGCCCTCAGCATGTCTCCCGACTCCCGACTCCTGACTCCCGACTGCCGACTGCCGACTGCCGACTCGCCAAACCTCCATAAAAAACTAAACTTCCAGCTGTCACCAAATTGCCCTACCTTAACAACAATCCCCCCACTCCGCCCCCCCCCTTTTTCCGCCCGCATAGCCACGTAACCAAAAACCAACGATAATGAAAAAGATCATGATCTCTTTCGTAATGCTTGCTGTTTTGTCCTGCACGGATGAAAAGAAAGATGCTCCTGCTGCAGATGCTGCCGGCACTAACACAGACACCCCGGCTGGTTTGCCCTACACCGCTACTTATAGCAGCAACTGGAATAGCAATGTCTCCGATGCCGATCTCAAAACCGTTTTACAATCGTACAAAGACTGGGCCGATGGCAATATGAAAGGCCTCAGCGATGCCATGGCCGATACCGTAGACATTGACCTTACCAGTGGAAAATCCATGCACATGAGTCACGACAGTCTGATGACCATGTGGGGTAAGAGCCGCGACAGTCTCAGTTCCGTAGTCATCAGCATGGATGCCTGGCATAAAATGTATTCCGTTGATAAGAAAGATGAAGTCGTGGTCACCTGGTACAAAGAAGTAGATACCTACAAATCCGGTAAAGCCGACTCAGGCTATTTCCATGATATCAATATGCTGAAGAAGGGGAAGATTGTGTGGTTTAGTCAGTATAAGAGGCCGATATTACCAAAGTAGGGAGAGGCACAAAGAAGAGTGAGTGGTGAGTAGGGAGTGGTGAGTGGGGGGAGAGAATAGAGAATAGTAAATAGAGAATAGGGAATACAAGGAACTTGTCCTCCGAAGCATTTCCTTTATCCTCCGAAACTTCAGCGAAGGAGGACTTCGCTTAAAGCTTCGGAGGACGGCCCGTCAGTTGGTGAATCAATTGACGGGTTTTTTTATTGCAAAAAACAACCATTGATCAATTCAAATGGGTTTGTGCTAATCATCCATCTGCGTTATCTGCGTAGTTATCTGCGAAAATCTGCGGGAAAATTTTACCGGATCAGCACCACCGTTCCTCGCCCCGTTTTCTCTTCCTCCCCCTCCAGCTGATAACGGCAGGACCAGATAAATACATTGGCATCCTGCGGTACGCCTTTATACAGACCATTCCATCCGGCATTTAGGTCTTTAGTGGCAAAGACCGTCTCACCCCAGCGGTTGAAAATGCGGAACTCATATTTTTTTACATTCCCGAAGAGGAAGGGTTTTAGTACATCATTCTTTCCATCGCCATTGGGGGTGAAGCCTGAGGGTACATACAAGCCTTTCAGGCATTCTTTGGGATTCACGATCACGGAGTCGCGGCCTTTGCAATTTTTTGCATCGGTTACTTCCAGCCAGTAGGTACCCGGCTGAGTGATGCTCAGAGATGAGGTATTGCTGCCGGTACTCCATTGATAGGCATTATAATTCCGGAGTGAATTCAGCACTATACTTCCAAACGTACAAATCGCTGTATCAGCCGGTAAAAATAAAGCCGGTGATGGATACAGCTGATTGATATAAGAGGTATCGGCTCCTTTGCATCCGTTGGCATCTGTAACCGTTACCGCATACATCCCGGTATTGTTTACCGTGATCGTGCGGGTACTGGCGCCTGTGTTCCAGGCATAACTGCTGAAACTACCGGCATCCAGCTGACGGCTCGTCCCGCTGCATAAACCCGTTTGCTGATCCAGGCTCACTACCGGATCGGGACGGAGGGTCATGATCACCGGGGTACTGATGGCTGTATTGATAGATATGCAAGGGGCATTGGACAGCAGTTCACAGGTAACCTGATCTCCATTCGCCATACTATTATCCGTGTACACCGGACTGTTTGTACCCACAGGCTGATTATTTTTCTTCCAGGTATAAACAGGATTCGTACCCCCATTGACCACCATAGCCGTAAACTGCACAGGTGTATTGCGACAGACAGTGTTGGTGGCGGTGGTAATCGTAATTGCCGGCGGGTCCACCGGATTGATCGCAGCGATAAGCGTATTACTCAATACCACAGCCGATGTTACACAAATCAGCGAGGTCCGCAACGCACAAACAATCACATCACCATCATTCAGGGCATTATCGGTATAGATCGGACTATCCAGCATCAGGTTCACTGAATTTTTAAACCAGGTATAATGCGGGCCACCGCCCGCCTGAGTGGTTGTAGCAGTAAACGTAACCGGTGTGCCATAACAAACCGGTCCGGTAGCCGAAGAACTGATCGTTACCGTTGGTGTTATACGGGGCATCACCGACATATTAATGGTATTGCTGCTCACATTGACGGGAGTGACACAGCTGGCACTGGAAGTCAGGTCACAGCGGATCTGGTCCCCGTTCACCAATGTATTATCCGTATAGGCATTACTGTTAGTCCCTACTGGCTGGCCGTTTTTCCGCCATTGGTAAACGGGTGCGGGACCGCCATTAAAGATAGCTGCCATAAACACCACCGGTGTGCCCGCACAAATATTATTGAAATTGGCCGTGATGGTAACCAACGGCGTGGCCAGGGTATTCACAAAAAGT
This sequence comes from uncultured Chitinophaga sp., assembly GCA_964561675.1. GTDB lineage: Bacteria > Bacteroidota > Bacteroidia > Chitinophagales > Chitinophagaceae > JJ008. The sequence goes on along the minus strand of CAZLRY010000014.1, from coordinate 18,807 downwards.
GTGGCGGTAGTAGTATAGACCGGGCCGCAGTTATTACTCACCATACAGCGGTAGAGATAATTATTCATGGCTGTTGTTACACCCGTCACGGTCAGGTTATTGGTCTGGCTCCCCGCGTACATCGCATTGTCGGTGATATCCGTCCAGCCCGGTCCGCTGTTCATTTGCCATTGATAGGTAAGGGCATTACCGGCCGTTACGGAGAAACTGGCATTGCCCGTGATACAGATATTTACATTGGCAGGTTGCTGACTGATCGTTACGTTATTACAGTTTGTCACCTTACGGACCACGCCATGATTACTGCTATGGGTGATGTAGAGATTGCCTGCCGGATCGCAGCAGATACCTGCCACCACATAGAGTTGTGCATTCACGGCCGGACCGCCATCGCCACTATAGCCGGCTGTCCCGATTCCCGCATAATTGTCGATTATACCAGCCGGGGTAATACGTCGTACCTGTTCATTGATCGGATCGGCCACATACAGGTTACCCGCCGCATCATCCGCGATCCGCCAGGGAGAAGCGAGGGAGGCCGCGGTGGCCGGACCGCCATTGCCTGTGCTGGCATTCACGCCGGTTCCGGCAATAGTGCTTATCACGCCTGCGGGATTGATCCGGCGGATCCGTTGATTACCTGCATCGGGGATCAGCACAGTCCCATCAGCTTTAACCACTACTGCATAAGGATATTGCAACCGGGCAGCAGTGGCCGGACCGCCATCCCCGCTGAAACCGCCAAGCTCCGGAGTACCCGCAAATGTGGTAATGATCCCGGCTGCATTTACTTTCCGGATAATATGATTGCCAAAATCGGAGATATACAGGTTACCCGCCGCATCTGTTTGTAGTCCGGATATACTCATGAACTGCGCCTGTGCCAGTGGTCCGCCATCCCCGGAATAACCGAGAGGCAGGTTACCCGTAATGGTGGTGATGATTCCCGTAGGACTGATTTTCCGGATCAGGTCTCCATTCTGATCGGTAAAATAGAGATTGCCCGCCGGGTCCAGGCACATATAGAGCGGATGGTAGAGGTTCGCATTCACCGCCGGCCCACCATCACCCGAATAGCCCAGCGTACCCGTACCCGCATAAGTCGTGATCACCCCCGCGCTGTTCACTTTCCGGATCCGGTTATTCATCATATCCGCGATATAGAGATTCCCCGCATTATCCGCCACCACATCATAGGGATCATAAAGTTGCGCCGAAGTGGCCGGTCCCCCATCCCCGGAATATCCGTTAGTACCCGTACCGGCATAGGTACTGATGGTCTGTGCCTGCGGGAGCAGACAAAAACCAAGGAACAGGACAAGGAGTAGCGATTTGCAGGACATAATACGAGGTAAAAATAGAAAAGAGGGGGAGAATAGAAAATAGTAAATGGAGAATGGGGGTGTACTAAGAGGTAAGACATTAGTAATGAGAAGAAAGGCGGGAAGTCTCTTCAGTATAACGGTGCTCCCAACCCTAGTTTGTCCTCCGTAGCTTCAGCGAAGAGGGACTTTGTCCTCCGTAGCTTTTTCTCCTTCACCAAAGGTTTCGGAGAATAAAAAGCGAAGGAGGAACGGGGTTGAACGATTAATAGCCCCGGGTGCCAACCCGGGGTTCGGAGATTAGGTAATGTCCTGGAACCCTGCATTGGCATCAGAAGCTTCAGCGAAGGAGGAAGGGGTTCAACTATTAAACAATCATAAGTGTGACTTAAACACAAATGGTAACACTCTCCAAAGAAGTAGTATTGCCGAAAAATGGAAGCGGTATACTTTAAATTTCTAGAAACATATCTAATGAACGATCAGCCCTTCACTTGTCCCCATTGTGGTTCACGGTGCGAGGAAATAGCTTCGTTTTATCATACATGGTCAAAATCGGGTATACAAAGATGTTTAAACAATAAGTGCAGTTATATATGTTTAGAGGAAGAAGATGAATATTTTATTAAATTGTGGAGGACTTTATAAATATAACCAAGATGAGCACTGTATTAACATTTACAAAGGATAGTATATTACATGCATTAGATAAAATAGACAATAATTCTGATTTACTTAAAGGTAGAGAGTCTCAAATTTATGATTTAGTATATGAAAATAAATTTTATCCCCCAATTCTTGTTCTTTCTGAAGCAAATAAAATATTAGGAGGTCAAGAATTGACCATAAGAGATTTTAACAATTCGACTCAACTAGCCTTTAAACATCTTAATAATTTAGGGTTTTCTGTTCAAATAAAAGAAACTAACTTTTCAAACGATGTAATCAGCTTTTTAGAACAATCTAAAACAGGAAATTTAAGAATATCTGATTATACAAAGAGCCTTTTAGGCCTATCTGTAAAAGTTAGCTTTGGGCAAGGCTATCAAGCTAGAATTCCATGGATTGCATTTTTGGGATATGGAAATACAGTACAAGATGGAATTTATCCAGTATATCTTTATTATAAAGATATTAATTTACTAATCCTAGCATATGGAGTGAGTGAAACTAATAAACCCAATGTGAATTGGGATAATACTAATTTAACTTCGATAAATCAGTTTTTTAAAACTAAGAATTTACCCCCTCCCGCTAGATATAAAGACTCATTTGTATATAAAACATATGACACTTCGAATGAATTAAATGTAGTTGAACTTAACAAAGATTTAGTTAACCTGATATCCATATATCACGCTACATTCAAGGAGGAAAAGCAATCCTTAAACTTTCAAATGGAATCACAAAAAACACTACCCCAACTAGCTAATTCGATAGTTGAAGAATTTGCTAAATCTTTAGAATTAGCAAATTTACAATTTGATAATAAATTGATAGCACGTTTCATATGTTCATTAATAGCTAAGCCATTTGTAATTCTAACTGGACTATCTGGTTCCGGCAAAACGAAACTAGCACAAGCGTTTGCAAAATGGATATGTAAAGAAGAATCACAATATTGTATTGTACCTATTGGAGCAGACTGGACCAATAGAGAACCGATTTTAGGTTTTCCGAATGCATTACAAAGCGGTCAATATGTAAAACCCGAAAATGCAGCACTTGATATAATCCTAGACGCATGTCAAAATACCGACAAACCGTATTTCATCATTCTAGATGAAATGAATCTAAGTCACGTTGAGAGGTACTTTGCAGATTTTCTGAGTGCTATGGAGTCAAAAGGTAAAATATATTTCCATTCAGAAAGTAATTCCTTAAACGGGGTACCGCCACAAATTCCTTTTCCAAATAATCTATTCTTAATAGGTACTGTAAACATTGATGAAACAACCTATATGTTTAGTCCTAAAGTGTTAGATCGAGCTAACGTTATTGAATTTAGTGTATCAGCAAAAGAGATGAAATCCTTTTTGCAGAAAAATCCAACGCCAAATATCAATAGACTAGAATATAAAGGGATAGAATTTTCAGAGCGTTTTATTACTTATTCAAAAGATGATACACTTGTACCAGATATGACATCTGAAATAGCTACTGTATTACTTAACTTTTTCTCAGAATTGAAAAAAACAGGTGCAGAATTCGGCTATAGAAGCGCTTCCGAGATTTATCGATTTATTGCAGTGCTAAATAAATTAGAAAAACGTGAATGGAATACAAATACTGCACTAGACGCAGCAATAATGCAGAAGCTCTTGCCGAAAATTCATGGCTCTAGAAGAAAACTTGAACCAATTTTAAAATCTCTTGCTTCTCTTTGCTTAGTTGATAAAAATGATATCGAAATATTATTAAATTCTGAAGACCCTCATCTATTAGAAGATTCAAATAAAGTAAAATATTCAATTTCGTTTGGCAAATTAAGAAGAATGTATATTAACTTAATAAGTAATGGTTTTACAAGCTATGCTGAAGCGTAACTGTTATGACTGAAAATATTCTTAAAATACCGGTAGTAGTTAAAAATGGGCCAATTGAAATAAATATTTATGGAGAAACTATAAAAGATTTGGCTATTTATAAAAGCGACGCACATGAAAATGGTGAGTCAGCATATCAAATTTTTGAAGGTTGTTCATATGAGTATAAACTACCTACAGAATATGCGCTTTTGCAGTCAGATATAGTAAAGCAGTCCAAAATCAATAAATCAACAGGCTACATTTTACCGAATATTTATGTAGGCACATTACAGATAGATATATTAGATCAACACAATATTAAAGTCGGCGATGTAAAGCTAGAAGTTCAATCCAAAAAAGCAGAGTATAGAGAAGAATATCGACTTATGCTTGAAGAAATAGCCGAAAAATCAACAGATCTCATATTGCATTACAGTTCACCTGTTTCACAGTTATTTGAAACAAACTTTGAATCCGATTCTAAAGTTCTATATCAACGATTTGCTTTTATTAATTCTATATTAAATTCAATAGAATTTACCGACTCTATTCACAAAATAATTTCTTCACCAGTTACAATATGGAAAGAAAATGAAATTGTCAAAGATATACGGAATATTAAAAGAATTACAAATTCAGGTATCCGCCAATTAAGCTCTGCAAAAAACAGGATAAGTATAAACGCAGAAGATCCTCTCTACAAATATTTAAAATCAATTCCATCAAAAATTAGACTATCGAATAAAGAAGAGTCTGTCGATTCACCTGAAAATAGATTCATTAAACATGTATTAAACACTTTTCAGACTTTTTTTATCGACTTCAGAAATAAAGTAAAGCACAACTTAAGAATACAAAATGAAGCAACAATTCAAATTGAGAAATTAGAACAATTCTTAAGTCACTCTGTTTTTAAATCGATAGCTACACCTAATTCTCTTCCTCTCAATAGTCCAATTTTACAAAAAAAAGAAGGATATAGAGAAATACTTCGGATTTGGTTTATGTTTGAACTTGCCTCAAAGTTAATATGGCATGGAGGAGATGACGTATATAGTGCCAACAAAAAAGATGTTGCAGTTTTATATGAGTATTGGCTCTTCTTCAAGCTACTTGAAATTATCAGTTCAATTTTTGAAATTGATGCAAAAAGTCTTTCTGAATTAATTAAAGTAACAAGTGATGGTCTTGGTTTGCAACTTCAGCAGGGTCGTCATACTGCAATAAAGGGCGTTTACAATAAAGAAAAAAGAAAGCTAAATATTGAATTTAGTTATAACAGAACATTTCGTGGAGATAACTCTTACCCCAATAGTGGTAGCTGGACAAGAGACATGCGCCCAGATTACACTTTGAGTATTTGGCCATTTGGCATTCAGGCGGACGAAGCAGAAAGAGATGAATTAATTGTGCATATACATTTTGATGCAAAATATAAAGTTGAAGACATTTCAGGGATCTTTGGAACAGAGGAAGACTTTACTAATGAAAAAATAGACCAACGAAAGGGGACATATAAACGAGGCGATTTATTAAAAATGCATAGCTATAAGGATGCAATTAGGAGGACTGCAGGATCATATATTCTATACCCAGGAAAAGATGCGCCTTATAAAAAAGCAGGGTTTCATGAAATAATACCAGGACTTGGGGCTTTTTCATTTCGGCCTTCAAAAGATAATAATGGCAGTGTAGCTTTGGTAAATTTTATTCAGGATGTTCTTAAACATTTTATGAATCGAACTTCTCAAAGAGAGCGTTTTTCATACAAAACGTATGAAGTTTTTAAAAAGAAGCAAACTTCAGACCTATTTACAACACTTCCAGAAACAATTGGCCGAAACAGGGGGCTAATTCCTGATGAGACATATGTTCTTATTGGCTATTATAAGAATTTAGCGCATTTAGATTGGATAAAAACAAACCACCTTTACAACACTCGAACCGGGGATAATAAAGGGTCTTTACATTTAGGAATTGGTGAAATTAGTGCTCGATATTTATTGTTGTATACTGGGAGTGAATATAAATCATCAAGTTTATACAAAATTGAAAGTAATGGCCCACGTATTTTTTCAAAAAATGAGCTACTTGCTTTAAAGTACCCTGATCCAAAACGTGAATTTTATCTGGTATACAGTATTAGTCAAAATATTGAGCAAGAGTTTTATTCACTAAAATGGGACATTTCGAAAATTAATAATCTTAAGTTGACAGAAAAAGGTATGCCGTTTTGTATTACTTTATCCGATTTTATGAAAATTATTACATTGCAATAAAATACTTGCCATTTTTTATTACAAATCGTCTAAAGCTTGTAAGTCTATCCCCTTTTCTTCGATTAACATAGTGTGACTGTATATGATCGATAGATCCTTCCATATTTATGAGTCATATGATCTGTTCTTACTTAACATTTCTCGAATATTCTGAATATGTTGAAGTTGCGTTTCCCGGTTATTGCCATTTTCTACCGCATCTTTTAATACCCTGACTATTTCATACTTGTTCGTGTAACGTGCAGGTTCTCTTGTATTCATGAGTATATCCATTGACTCTGCTACACTATTCGGTTTAATGATAAATGTTTCATCAGGCACATAATTAATTTCTTTCAATACACTATTACCATAAAAAACGATTATTGAATAAAACGGTATGGTTTCAAATTGCTTGAGTTGCTTTTTAAGATCGCTTATATGTTTACTGTTTTGCATTATTGGGTTATAGAAACGGTATTTACTATTCCCATAGGCTAAAACCTGAGTCCATTGTGAATTATAGCCGGAACCAAAAATCCAGCCGCTGTAATCCTTTACTTCAAAAACAAAAATGCCCACTTTGGTAGCAACAGCAAGATCAATTTGAGAAAACTTGCCATTAGGCATTTTTACATACAGATCGTGAAATATAGTTTGAGCAGGGATTCCGTACTTCAGGAGTTTTAGGACCAGCTTTCGTTCTGTTCTTGTGCCCCTGCTTTTATTTGTAACGGTTTTTAATAGCTTATTTTCCCGGTACTCCTGGTATAGGATCCAAAATGCTAGTAAGGAAATTAAAGGAATTAAAACCCACATAAATCATTACATTATTTGTGGAGCAAATTGCTTTTGTGATATTTTCAACTCGATTTTTCCAAATATTCCCCGGTAATACCATTCACCTCTTCCAACACATAGTTTTTCTTTCTGACCTTCCGGAACAAAACAGCGGGAACGATCTTCAATATTCCGAATACACAAATCGCTACTTTAAGTATCATAGATAAATAAATGACCTCTTTTATTTTCACAAATGCACCCACTTCAATATTACTGGATACATCTTCGGTAATTGTTATTGTGCCATTGGGTAGTAGTAGGGCAAAAACCACCAAACCAATCGCCAGCAAATAACATACGATTTCCGCCAGTATAAGAAGCCCGTTACTCATCTTCGTTTTTAACCAGTAATGTGTGGTTAACTGGTTTACCTTTTTGATTAATTCTGTTGATTCCTGAAGAGGATTGTAGGATAAATCTGGGTGCATAGTGGTCGGGCTTTCGGTTTTTTGTAGTTACTTCAAATAACTATCTGTAATGATAAAGGGCTGCTTAAGACAGCTGACAACCCCACAAAATACCCCATTGATTCCATCCCCGCAATACCATAAAAGGGTTACACAGGGTTTGCTTGTAATATCCAGATAATCATCAATAACTGAATGATTGTGTCACCCCTCGGGGCTACGTGGGCATTTTATTATTGCCGTGCTATAATTATGCCACCCCTTCGGGGTTTAAGGCGACTCAGCTTAATGTTTTACTATAATAATGACACCCTTTCAGGGTTGTATAGAAGGGTGACAACAACATTCGGCGCCTCACCCTTCGGCACGCCTGCCTGTCCGGTAGGCAGGCTCATGGTTCGACACGCTCACCATGACAAGAACATTCGGCTTCGCACCCTTCGGCACGCTCAGGGTGACAAGAACATTCGGTTTCGTAGGTTGAAAAGAAGAAAACAGTTCAGTGTTGCAAACAATATTCCAACGGAGCCTTTTTGAAAACAAGACACCCTTGTCACCCTGAGTAGACGCCAAGGTAATATTACAGGGCAGCTACCAGACTTCCTGCGTCGTATCGAAGGGTAACCACCGTCGGTCCCCCCTCCGACAACCACGTAGCAAACACTTCCGACCCCTTCCACTCATGCCCTGCATAAAGGATGGGACGGGCAATCATGTATTCCAGGAAATCAATCACCTCCTGCCGGGTGCAGGTGAGCATGGTATTGAAGAGCATCTTGCCTTCGCGGGGACCGCTTTTGATGGGCACGTTCATGGAGGGTTCGTTTTTTAAGAAGTAATCCGCAGTGAAACGGATATCGGCGACCAGGGAATCCAGTAAAGCCTCTTCGTCCTCGCGTGTCCAGTTGTAGAAAACAGTATACCGATCGTACAAGCGCTTCTCATACACATCCTGCAACCCGATAAAATGGGCAGCCAGCCTGACCACCAGACCCTGATAGACGGGTGTTTTTTCTTTGTTGGTGTTCTCACCACCAAAACTCATCATCATGTAGATCAGGTCACCGGACCGGGGCTGCGTGCCGCTCTTTTTATAGTTGATAGCAAAATAATAATAGTCCCCCGCTAATTTGTTGGTGTTAACACCAACAAAACTCAGCTGGCACCGGCCAACACCGATCGTGATGGTATCGGAGCGTTTATCCCGGTACATGCCTTTCAGTACTCCCAGCTTCTTCTCGGGTATGCTGATCCCATCCGGCAGTTGCAGCTGCACAAGTTTTATACTGTCGTTGAGGTCCACCATATAATCGGTGATGGGGAAGGCCCGGACTACCTGGGTGGTATCCTGTGCGGAGGTGGTAAGGGTGGCGAGCAGGCAGGCAATGAAGATGATTTTTTTCATGTAGGGTGTTTGATTGTTGGTTTTATAACCAACAAAGCAAATTACCTGATTATGGAGGAGTGGGGGTACGTGGTGGAGGGTATTTTCCCCTTTGATACTTGGTGTAGTTAGTTGAACCCCTCCCACCTTCGCTTCGCTACGGTCGGCAGGCCGTGGTTTCGGGAGGTCGTGGGGGCTGCACCCGCTTACATATAGATTCAAAAACTTCCCCGCGACGGTCCCCATTTTCCCGAAAATTCCTTTATATTTTAGTAGCAGAATATTCCTGATATGAAAATTCAATACTGCTCCGACCTTCATCTGGAGTTCCCGGAAAACAAAATCTACCTCAATAAGCATCCTTTACCGGTGGTTGGGGATATATTGGTGCTTGCCGGTGATGTAGTGCCCTTTACTTTAATGGACAAGTATGCTACATTCTTTTCCTGGGCATCCGGCCATTTTGACCACACTTATTGGCTACCGGGTAATCATGAATATTACTATAGTGATATCAGCCACAGAGGCGGCGCATTTTCAGAAAAAATAAAGAGTAATGTAACCTTGCTGAATAATCAGGTCGTTCAGCTTGAAAACATCCGCCTGCTATTCTCCACTTTATGGTCGCATATCTCTCCCCTGCATCATCGGGTGATCCAACACGGCCTGTCCGATTTCCATGAGATAAGAAACGGGGACAACCTCTTTACCCCGGAACAGTTTAATCAATTTCACCAGGAAGCATTGAACTTCATCTTCGGCCAGTTATCGGTCCCCTATGCTGGCCAATCGGTGGTGGTTACTCACCATGTACCAACCCTGTTGAACTATCCGGCCCAGTACAAAAACAGTGAACTCAACGGTGCCTTTGTGACTGAACTCTTTGACCCGATACACGATTCAGGAGCCGATTACTGGGTATATGGTCACCACCACCAGAATACCCCGGAGTTTAATATCGGTCATACCCGTTTGCTAACCAACCAACTGGGATATGTGAGGTATCGAGAAAATAAGGGGTTTGAAGGTGGACGATGTATAAATTTACACTAATCATTTGAATTATAGTATAATAAACTTATATTTGTGTAATAAACCTACTAGGTTTATTACTTATTATTTAGTTTACTATTAAACGATAATGGAAAACTTCGGGGATTACCTAAAAGAGGTGCTGGGCATTTCAATTACCCTGTTTCCGGTAAATAAACCTGAAACAGACCGTCTCCCTTTTTATATTAAGGAGTCATTCGGGTTTTCAAAGGCTGAGCTATTTAATCAGTCAGTCATTTTTGCAGAAAGTCTTCCCGATCTGGCATTTACCAGTCTGCAATACGAGAAAATGTTGGAGCTGGTCAAAAATATCAATGGGAAAGAAGTTATCCTGGTGCTGGATCAGCTTTCGTATTTAGAACGAAAAAGACTGATTCAACGACGTATTAATTTTATTGTACCCGGGACTCAGCTATTCCTGCCATCATTACTGATAGATCTCCAGGAAAAATATAAACCAAAACAGGAAAAAAGCGGAAAACTACTTCCTTCAGCCCAGTTCATCATACTATATAGAATCCTACATGGCGAAATCATGGAAACGCTTCCGTTAAAAGAGTTAGCGGAAAAACTGGGTTATACACCCATGGGTATCAGTAAATCGGTGGAAAATCTCAAGAAGCTCAACCTGTGTACAACGGAAGGAACTAAAGAAAAATATATCCGCTTCAATAAAAACGTACAAGCTATCTGGCAAACCGCACAATCCTTTCTCAGCAGCCCGGTATTGAAAAAAATATTTGCAGATGAGCTGCCAGCCAATAATCTGCTATTAAAATCAAATGAATCAGCCCTGCCAGAATATACTGACATGGCTGAAGCAGGACAAGTTTACCTGGCAATGGAAAAAGGAGATTACTATGCCTTGCAGAAAAAAGGGAGGTTGAAGAACGAGAATGAATCTGAAGGTATTTATTGCATTGAAGTTTGGAAATATGACCCGGCTATTCTTGCCAACGGTATTTCAAAAGAAGGAAACGTGGATCCGCTTTCCTTATTCCTGAGCCTGAAAGAAACAATGGATGAACGGATTGAATCTGCCAGAGAGCAAATTATTGAAAACTATATTGTAAAATGGTCAGGGGATTAGAGAAGTTCAGGGAGTATTTTACTGACTATCCGGATAGCTATATAATAATCGGAGGTACTGCTTTAGATAGGGTGATATCAGAAGCAGGTTTCACGCCCAGGCGTACTGATGATATCGATATAGTCCTGATTATACATGCAATTAATAGAGATTTTATAGAAAAATTCTGGCAGTTTATAAACGATGGCGGGTACCTCGATAAAGAAATAAATACCACGGAAAGAAAATACTATCGCTTTCAAAAGCCAGCCCATAATGATTTCCCTGTCAAAATAGAACTGTTCTCAAAAGAACCAGATTCAGTTGTTGTTCCGGAGGGTCTGCACCTCACACCTGTTCCGGTTGCGGAGGGACTGAGTGATCTAAGCGCTATTCTGCTGGATGATGATTATTATCAGTTCACTTTATCCAATAGTACCCAGACTGCAGGGATAAACTACGCGACAAAAGAAGCACTGGTTTGCCTGAAAGCCAAAGCATACCTGGAAAATAAAAGATTGAAAGAAGAGGGAGTAAATATCCAGACAAGAGATGTGGTTAAACACAAATATGATATTTTCAGACTTATGCTCCTTTTTGCACCGGCTGACCGGATAGCTGTGCCGGATTCAATTAAAAAGGACTTAAACAGGTTTGCTGAAATCATCGAAAATGATCTGCCTGCTTCTGAAATACTCAATGTTATGCAAAATGGAAGAAAAGCAGATATGGCCGCTTTATTTGAACAGTTTAAAACAAACTTTCTGTCTGATTTTTCATAAAAGCCATTGATACTTTCCGATTTAGGTGCAAAGAATCTTTCCTCACCTTTCGGCACGCCTGCCTGTCCGGTAGGCAGGCTCAGGGTGACAACAACATTCAGCTTCTCACCCTTCGACACGCTCAGGGTGACAACAACATTCAGCTCCGAAAGATGAAAAGCAGCAAATAACTCAGGGTTGTAAAATTCAATTCAACGGAGCCTCCTAAGAAACTAAATGACGTTGTCATCCTGCCTGCCGACCGAAGCGTAGCGCAGGTGGGAATAGCCGTTTAGATGAACTTCAGGGGAACTGAAAAAGAAATCACGGCGTATCGAAGGGTTACGCGCCGATTTGCGACGTTTTTAGTTGAACCCCGTTGGGGTTCCGGGAGGTCGTGGGGGCGCAAAACCCCGGATTTCATCCTGGGCTATTAATCGTTCAACCCCGTTCCTCCTTCGCTGAAGCTACGGAGGACGAGGTGGGGTTAGCATCAATACCCCTAGTAATCCAGTAATTTCAAAGCAGATAAACTGAAGATCGGAGCCCATCGTTTTACGGGATCTCCATTCCCCTCTCCTCAAGGAGAGGGGGCAGGGGGTGAGGTAACCTACGCAGGACGTATCGAAGGAGAGCAGGGGGTGAGGTAAATAAATTTGGAAAACTGAACACCGTTCATTTACTTTGCCCCTGTAAACACAATCTACCATGGCCATCGCCAACCGGAAACAACGGGAAAAAGAAGAAATGCGGACGCTGATCCTTGATGCGGCCCGTAGCCTTTTCCTGGAAAAGGGTTATGAAAACACCAGCATCCGGGCGATCGCCGAGAATATTGAATACAGTCCTGGCACGATCTACCTGTATTATAAGGATAAAGATGAGATCTTTCACGCCCTCCATGAAGAGGGATTCCGCCGCATGCTGGAAAAAATGCAGCCCCTCGAACACGTACAGGACCCCTTCGAGCGATTGAAGGCAATGGGCGCCGTTTACCTCGATTTTGCCGAAAATAACCGGGATTTCTACGATTTAATGTTCATTATTCAGGCTCCGATCAAACATGAGGAAAATGCAGATGACTGGGAAATGGGCCATAATACCCTGAATTATTTAAAACATATCATCCGTCAATGCCAGGAACAAGGGCGCTTCCAGGGCCGGGATATCAACTACCTGTCCTTCGCGATCTGGTCCATGGTGCACGGCATGAGCGCCCTGTACTGCCGCGACCGTTGCAAGGCCTACCATTTTGAAAATATGGAAGCCAAAGAACTGATGGATAACGGGTACAAACAATTCGTAGCCATGCTGGAAAAACTCTGACTTTTTTTTGCCTTACAACTGAACACTGTTTATATAATCTACAACGTTTAATTTTAAATAGCTACAGAAATGAAACCAACACTTCTCCTCTGCCTCCTGCTGGTGCTAAGCCCTGCCTTTGCCCAGCAGGTTCCACAGCAGTACATCGACGAAGCCCTGGCGAATAACCGGGTCCTGAAGGATAAAAACATCGCCCTCAACAAAAGTCTCCTGGCCCTGAAAGAAGCTAAAAGCCTCTTTCTCCCCAGCTCCGCTTTTGAAGCCCAGTACACCCTGGCCAAAGGAGGCCGCGCGATCGAAATACCCGTGGGCGACCTGATGAACCCTGTGTATGCGACCCTCAATCAACTGACGGGCTCCAACAACTTCAAACCGATCAGCAATGTATCCGAACAACTGAACCCGGATAACTTCTACGACCTGCGGATCAAAACAACGATGCCGATCATCAACCCGGCCCTGCAGGTAAACCGGAACATCCAGCAACAACAGGTAAGTCTGCAAACAAATGAAGTGGATCTCTACAAACGGGAACTGGTGAAGGAAATCAAAATGGCTTACTTCAACTACCTGGCCGCGGGTAAAGCGATCCTGATTTACGATAACGCCTTATCACTGGTGAACCAAAATCAGCGCAGCAATGAATCCTTACTGAAAAACGGCAAAGGTCTGCCCGCTTACGTAACCCGCGCAGAAGCAGAAGTAAAACAAGTGGAGAACCAACTGCTCACCGCCCGCAATGAAGAACGCAATGCGAAAGCTTACTTCAATTTTTTACTGAATAAACCGCTGACCGATACGATCATCTCCCAGGCACCGGAACTGAAAGAAGCCATCCTTCCCTTTACCGGTCCTGAAACCGCCGATGTATCGAAACGTGAAGAACTGAAAGGACTCTCGATCGCGAAAACGATCAATGCCCAGGTACTGAAACTGAATCAGGCTTACCGCACTCCAAGACTGAATGCCTTTCTCGACCTGGCCGCACAGGGTTTTGATTTTACCGTCAACAATAAATCATTCTTCTACCTCGGTGGTGTGCAGTTACAGATCCCCCTCTTCCAGGGCAAACGGAATCTGTATAAAATACAACAGACCCAACTGGACAATCAATCCCTGCTGTTGAATACCGACCAGGTAAAAGAACAACTGCAACTGGCCGCCTTCGTCAGCCGCAATAATGTAACCACCGCTTTCGGCAATTACCAATCGGCCTTAAAACAGGAAGAAGCCGCCGTGAAATATTTTTCGCTGATCGATAAAGGATTTAAAGAAGGCATCAACCCCTATATCGAACTGCTGGATGCCCGCACCCAACTGACGAATGCGCGGCTGCTGGTGAATATCAATGAAACAAAGATCTGGCTGGCCCTTACCGATTACGAAAGACAAACCGCTTCTTATACTCTTCAATAAATTATTTTATGCGTAACCTCTTATTCTTACTCCCCCTCGCCCTCCTGCTGCAGGCCTGCGGTGGTAAAACCAACGACAAAAAATCAATGCTGGCAGCAGATACGATTCCCGTTAAACTAATCCCCATTCTCAGCGATACCAACAGCAACCAGGTTTGGGCATCCGGATTAATCACTACTGAAAATGAAGCGCGCCTTTCCTTCAAGATCGGCGGTGTAATCGAATCCGTACTGGTGAACGAAGGGGATAAAGTACGGTCCGGTCAGTTACTGGCCACGCTCAAATCCACCGAGATCGCCTCGCAGGTACAACAGGTACAACTCGGTCTTGAGAAAGCGGAACGGGATTACCAACGGGCCCAGAATCTTTTCAAAGACAGTGTTGCTACCCTGGAACAAGTGCAGAATGCAAAGACCGGCGTAGACATCGCCCGGCAGAACCTGCAACAAGTGCAGTTCAACCAGCAATACGCGAAGATCTATGCTCCCGCCGATGGATTTATAGTAAAGAAGATTGGCAATCCCGGTGAACTGGCCGGTCCCGGCACCCCTTTACTGATCATGAATGCCGCATCCGCTTCCAGCAAATGGGTGCTGCGTGTAGGACTGGCCGATCATGACTGGGCCATCCTCGAAAAAGGAAATAAAGCCACCGTAAAGATTGATGCCTTCCCCGGTAAACAATTTACCGGAATAGTGAGTAAAAAATCACTGGCCGCCGATCCGGTCAGCGGCTCCTTTGAAGCAGAACTACAGATTAGCTTTGGCAATGAACAACCCGCTATCGGTATGTTCGGTACCGCCGGTATCACGACTTCCGGTAAAACAGCCGGCTTTAGTATCCCCTACGAATCTTTACTGGAAGCCAATGGCAAAAAAGGATTTGTGTTTGTAAGCGATGATCGTCGCACCGTGAAAAAAGTGGAAGTGATCATTGCTTCCATCGCCAACAACACGGCCTATATCGCCAGCGGATTAGAAGGACATGCATTCGTGGTAAGCGCCGGCAGTCCTTACCTGAGCGAACAATCCATCATCACCGTGAAGTAAACCCACACTATTCCTCAAACTATTTATATGCGTCTTACCTCCTTTTTTGTAAAAAACTACCAGTTCACCCTGGTGGTCTTCCTGATGGTGGTGGTGGTCAGTGTTACCACCCTCTTCACCATGCCCCGGGCCGAAGACCCGGAGATCAATCCGCCACAGTTCCCCATCATCGTGGTGTACCCCGGTACTTCCCCGCGCGATATGGAGGAACTGGTGGTGAAACCCATTGAGAAAAAAGTAAGTGAACTGGAGAACCTGAAACGGATCACTACGAAGATTGATGATGGCGTAGCCGTGATCAATGTGGAATACAAATACAACAGCAATGTAGAATCCAAGTACCAGGAACTCGTAAGGGAGATCAATGCCATCCGGGCTGAACTTCCCCAGGACATCTACAAAATCGAAGTAAATAAGATCTCTCCCACCGATGTGAGTGTGTTGCAGATCGCCCTCGTATCTGAAAACGCATCGGATGAACGGCTGAAGTTTTATGCCGATAACTTGAAAGAACAACTGGAAAAAATCAAGAGCCTGAAGAAAGTGGATTACTGGGGCGTGCCGGAACAAATCATCCGCGTGGACCTCAAGCTGGATAAACTGGCCCGGTTGAAAATTCCGCTGAATTATGTACTGGGTAATATACAAAGTGAAGCCGCCAATATACCGGGTGGCAGTATACGGGCCGGAACCAAGAGCTTTAATGTAAAAACCAGCGGGGATTATAAAAGCCTGGAAGAAATTCAGAACACGGTGGTGTTCAACGGCAATGGCAATATCATTTACCTCAAGGATGTAGCCGAAGTAGGTTTCAATTATGAAGAACAAAAACATATCACACGTATCAACGGTCACCGTTGTGTGTTGGTAACCGCTGCACAAAAAGCAGGAGAAAATATTACGAAAACACAAAAGGAATACCTGCCGGTGATTGAAGCCTTTGCCAAAAAACTTCCGGCCAATATTGAACTGGTCCGTCATTTTGATCAGGCTGATAATGTGGGCCGTCGTCTCGGAGGACTCGGTACCGACTTCCTGATCGCGATCGGACTGGTGATAATTACACTCTTACCACTCGGCACGCGATCCTCTCTCGTGGTGATGATCGCCATCCCGCTTTCACTCGGAATTGGTATCGTACTGATGAATGCCATGGGCTATTCACTGAACCAGCTGAGTATCGTAGGTCTGGTAGTAGCCTTAGGACTGCTGGTGGATGACAGTATCGTGGTCGTGGAAAATATCGAGCGCTGGTTACGCGATGGGGTGGCCAAAAATGTAGCTGTGATCCAGGCCACCAAACAGATCGGTCTCGCTGTATTGGGTTGTACTGCCACCCTGGTGATCGCCTTCCTGCCCCTGGTGTTCCTGCCCGAAGCAGCGGGTGAATTTATCCGCAGTCTACCGATGTCGGTGATTACCTCCGTGATCGCTTCCATGTTTGTCTCCCTCACCATCGTGCCCTTCCTGGCCAGCAAAGTGCTGAAGACAAATCACAATCCGGATGGAAATATTTTCCTGCGTGGTTTGAAGAAACTAATCAGTGGCACGTATACCCGCCTGCTGGAAGTATCACTGAAAAGACCGGTGACGACTTTATTAGTCGGCTTTGCTTTATTCGGTGCCTCATTGGTACTTTTCAAAGTGATCGGTTTCCGTCTCTTCCCCACTTCGGAGAAACCACAGTTCCTGGTCAATGTCAATATGCCGTTGCAAAGCAATCTCGAAGCCACGGATAAAATGGCCCGCTTCGTGGAGAGCGAGCTGAAGCAGGAAAAAGAAGTGGAATACTTCATCACCAATACCGGTAAGGGCAATCCGCGTATATACTATAACGTGATTCCTGAAAATGAAAAAACAGATTTTGCGCAGTTCTATGTGCAGCTGCATAACGAAGTAGGTCCCTCTGCCAAGAGAGCGTTGATTGACAAACTGCGGGAACGCTTTATGAAAGTGGCCGGCGCGAAAATTGAAGTGAAAGATTTTGAACAGGGTCCGCCCATCGAAGCACCCGTGGCAGTCCGTATCAGTGGGGATAACCTGGATAGTCTGCGGGTCATGGCCGCCCGGACGGAACAACTGCTGAAGACCATTCCCGGTGCAATCTATGTGACGAATGAAGTGAGTGTATTGAAATCGGATATCAAACTCCGGATCAATACCGATAAAGCCCGTACGCTTGGAATCCTCACGGCGGATATTGACAAAACCATTCGTCTGGCCATTGCAGGGGTGGAAACCGGTAAATACACTGATCCGGAAGGAGAAGATTATGCGATCGTCGTCAATGCCCCAAAGGATAAGTTCGCCACCTTGAATACGCTGAACAATGTCTTTATTAATAATGCCGCGGGTACCCCTATTCCGCTTAACCAGGTGGCGCAACTGGAATTTGAAACAAGTCCCAGTACCATCAAACACCTGGATAAAAAACGTTTTGCCGTGGTAACCGCCTTTACCGACAAAGGCGTGCTGGCACAACAAGTGATCAAAGAGTTTTTGGAAAAAGCTCCGCAACTGAACCTGCCCGAGGGCTACCAGCTGAAAATGGCCGGCGAAGTGGAAAGCCAGGAAGAAACATTCGGCAGCGGCTTCATGACGGTGATTATCGCCACGGTGTTCTTATTCATCATCGTACTGATCCTTGAGTTCCGTACGTTCAAGAGTACGCTTATCGTACTGTCCGTTATTCCCCTCGGTGTAATTGGTGGAGTGGTGATGCTCTGGCTCACGGGCAATCCGATGTCCTTTGTAGCCATTGTTGGTTTTATCGGGCTGGCCGGTATTGAAGTCAAGAATTCGATCCTGCTCGTAGATTTCACGAATCAGCTCAGGGCCGAAGGCAAGGGACTCGATGAAGCGATCAAAGAAGCCGGTGAGCTGCGGTTCCTGCCAATAGTACTGACAAGCTTAACGGCCATCGGAGGTTTAACGCCCATAGCACTCAGCAGCAATCCCCTGATCTCTCCCCTGGCCCTGGTGCTTATTGGAGGATTGATCTCGTCGACGCTGTTATCAAGGATTATTACGCCGGTGGTGTATAAGTTGATACCGCCGAAGGTAGAGTTGTAAGTGGTAAGTAATAGGTTGTAAGTGTGGGCATCGTCCTTCGTCACCCTTCGATACGTCCCGTGAACATTTTATCACTTGCCCGGTGATGTTTGTTTGCGGGACTACTCAGGATGACAACAACATTCGGCTTTGTCACCCTTCGATACGACGCAGGAGCATGTTCTCTTGCCCTGAAAATTTAGTTAGGCGTCTACTCAGGATGACAACAACATTCGGCTCCGAAATTTGAAAAGCAGCAAAAGGCTCAGAGATGCAAACAACACCTCAACGGAGCCTCTTAAGAAACGAAATGATGTTGTCATCCTGAGTAGTCCCAAAA
>CAZLRY010000013.1:0-22207 GCA_964561675.1 uncultured Chitinophaga sp. | reverse complement strand
TATTCGTCCAGGTAATACCCATATCGGTTGTCTTCCAGAGACCGCCGCCGGTGGTACCCATATAGTAGACCATCGGATTGCCTTTTATACCAGTAGCGCAGTTGGATCGTCCGCCCCGGAACGGTCCGATATTCCGCCATTTCACGGATTTGAAGACGGCGTTGTAGTCGGTGGAGTCTTTTTTGGGTTGGGCGAGCGAAGGGAGGCTGATACTTATCACTAAAAGAAGCAGGAGTAGTCGGTGCATGGAGGGAATAATTTGACGGTAATTTATGTGAAAATAGTTAATGGAAAACGGGGGATTTGGTATTCCCCGCGATGCGTCTGGAAATTAATGAGCTTTCTCTTCAACGTAAGGATTGAAATAAATTCCTAATAGCTCCTCTAAATCGATTGTTCAAGCATCAGCAATTCAATTAACCGGATGCGTCAACTTATAATATAGGACAAACTAAAGGGTAAAAACAGGACAGATTACTTGATTATCAGACGATTAAAAATCAGCTGCATCTTATAAAGTGACACCCCTTTACGTTTTTTACGGATCATTTTTGCTGAAAATCAGTATAAATATGAAGCGATTATTCAGTGCAGCATTGTTGGTTATTTTTTCCTTTACCAGCTATGCACAAAAAATGGACGAAAGACTGAAAGGACTTGATACAATGATTCACCGGATAATGAAAGAATGGAATGTCCCGGGTGTATCTGTTGCAGTAGTAGAAAAAAACAAAGTGTTGCTGACGGGGGGATATGGGACAAGGGATATTGTCAGTAACAAACCAGTAACAGAAAACACCCAATTTGCGATTGGAAGTTGTACCAAAGCCTTCACGGCTTCCTTAATTGGTACAATCCTGCATGAAAGAGGGCTTGATTTAGACTTACCAGTTACTGACTTTATGCCCTCACTTCGGTTCTATAACCAGGAACTAACCTCCCAAGTTACAATCAGGGATATGCTTTGTCACAGGACCGGCTTGCCTCGTCATGATTATTCCTGGTATAGTGGAAATGCAGGGAGCAGGGATAGTTTACTTTACCGGGTACGTTACCTGGAACCCAGTGCACCTATCCGGCAGACTTTTCAGTATAATAATTATATGTATGCAGCAGCAGGAAGCCTGATTGAGCACTTAACCGGAAAGACCTGGGAAAAGCTTGTACAGGACCAGTTTTTTACTCCATTGGGTATGAACCGTTCCACAACGGGTGTTTTTATGAAGGAAGGAGATTTTTCATATGGATATACGTACAGGGATCATAAAATTCAACCAGTTTCTTTCCTGCCGGAAAATCTTCAGGGAATTGCTCCGGCTGGTGCCATTGTATCTACGGCAAAAGATATGGCTAACTGGCTCCTGCTTTGGACCAACCAGGGTCGGTTAAACGGGAAGGAAATACTTCCATTCAATTTTTATCAACAGGCGATCAGTTCCCAAATGGTTGTGAACGGGAATCTGCCCGCCAGACAGCTGCCGGACTATTATTTTTTTAATTACGGACTCGGCTGGTACACCGCCAGTTACCGTGGACATTATGGTGTTGGGCATGGTGGAAATATTAACGGGTTCAGCAGTTTTGTAACATTTTTGCCAAGTGACAGTATAGGAGTATTTGTTTCTGTAAATCAGAATAATTCAGCTGCTATCAGGGTCCTGACTAATCTTATTTTAGACAGGATGATAAGCGCCCCTTACCGCGACTGGAACAGTTTAATTAAAATGACAGCAGTTGCAACCGGGGCAACGACCGCCAATACCCCCAAAGCGGGAAATCCTTCACATCCGTTGAGCGCCCTGGCTGGTATGTATAATCATAAGGGCTATGGAACGATAATCATTAAAGAAGAAAACAATAAACTGACCGGAAGTTTCAATCGCTGGGGCCTGACCATAAAACACAAACACTATAATTTCTACACAATAACCATTAATGATCCTGTCTTTGATGGTAGTGAAGCCGTAGATGGAGAATTCATTGTGAATCCGGAGGGAATGATCTGTTCGTTAAAGATCCCTTTTGAGACAGGCATAAAAGAGATCGAATTCAACAAACAATCACCCGCAGCAGCCAATGAGGAGGACCTCAAAAAATATACGGGTGAATATGATTTTAACGGGAGTGTTGTAAAGGTCTATCTCAGCGAAGCCTCTGTTTTAAAGGCATTGGTTCCCGGGCAGCCTGAATATGAACTCATATACAAAGAGCAGGATCTGTTCACCCTGAAAGGTGTCAAGGGAGTCAGTATTAAATTTGACCGGGAAGAGTCAGGGAAAATTAATTCAGCATCTTTTATACAACCAAATGGTTCTTTTAAGGTGAAAAGAATGACTGACACTAAAGAATCCGCCAAAACGACAGGCAGCAATATATCCGATATCCGGAAATATACCGGTGAGTATTTACTTTCCGGACAGGTGGTAAAAGTATTTATAAAAGAGGATCAGCTCATGGCAAAAATTCCCGGTCAGCCTGATTATACATTGCTTCCCTCCAATAAGGATGAATTTACTATAAAAGGGATTCGTGGTTACCGAGTAAAATTTGAAATTAACGGAAGCAACGAAGTTGTTGCATTAATTCTTAATCAACCCAATGGTGAAGTACGGGCAGCCCGGACCATAAGAAAAGGCTACGAATTTCCGTAGACATTAATGGTACGTATGTAGACGTTGTTCCAGCCAACGCAACATTATCGGTTTCTTTATGGTCTGAAAGAATACCGGATGCAACGCGGACCGTTTCCTGCGGCAGTTATGAGGATTGGCAGCGTATTCTATTAAAACAATGATGTATGAAAACCGTATTTTCTTTTATGTTGGTATGCCTGTATTTTATACCGGCCACAGCACAGCAACTACTGTTGCCCGGAGCCCCGGTCTTTGAAAAAAAATGGATACGATCCGGCCTGACCGAAATGGGTTATTATGCATGGAGCGAAGGGAAATGGGCGGAAATCTGTTCATTCACCTATGATATCCGTACAACAGATAAAACCCTTACTGTTTATACCCGGTTGAAATTCCTGTATTCATCGGAACAATGGATCGATACATCTGTATCGGAAGCGGGTTCTTTTAAGCCCCTGTATCGCTCTTCGTTTAGTAAAGACAGGGAATACGCGATCAGGTACGGACAGGAAGTCACTGGCTACTACTTCGACAAAAAGAATATGAAAAAGGAAGGGGTAAAAGAAAAGCCGGCCACCGCTTTCTTTGATAGTTATACCTATCCCTATTTGCTGGGTTCGCTTCCGCTCAGTACAGGGTATAAAAACGATCTGCCCATATATGAATACCGGCACGGGCAATCCGGCAATGTTAAGCTGGCCCGTATCACGGAAGTAAAGAACAATGTATATGTAAGTAAACTGACCGGTGAACATAAAGTATGGAAGGTCAGTGTGCTGGAAGAAGGTACAAACGATCAATATGAGTATTATATTGACAAGGATGACCGGCGGATATGGAAAATTGAAGTGCGGTCGGGTACCCAGCAGTTATTACTGGTTAATAAAGAAATTGATTTTAACCCGTTTACCCACGAATTTAAAAAAGAGGAAACACTGAAACTGATCACTTCAGGTAATGCGGTGATCAGCGGACAGGTTTTTGCCCGGGATAATCAAAACGAGGGATTATTAAAAGGAATGGCTATTCTGAATGTAAATAAAAAGCAATACGCACGAACCGGCACCACGATCCTGTTGATCCCATATACCCCGTATTTTAAAGAATGGGTAAAGCTAAACGAAGATTTACGAAAGAAAGGCAGATCTATACCCCTGCCGGCAGATGCGGCGGCATGTATTAAAGTGGCCACCGTATATGATGATAAAGGAAACTTTGATTTTGTGAATTTAATGCCCGGAGACTATCTCTTGTATACAGAATTTGGTTATACACATACTTCACACCGGACAGAAGTGGTGGGGTATACGGATACCTATATCAACGGCATGTTTCAGGGTACTATGGCGAATACGGAAGTGAATACATATGCCAGCAATGCTTCAGCAAACATCAAAAAGGTAGTAACCATTAGTAAAAGCGGGGAAACAGTATCAGTAAAGCTTAAAAAAACCCTGTAATCGCACGGTAACCGATCAGCCCCGAAACCCTAAAAACAACTTAACCTTTTATAACAACCGTATATAAACAATCATGAAACCTGTATTAAAGGCCTTTCTCATCATTTCATTTTCTTTTAGCCTTTTTAATTGTCAATCACATAAAGACGAACCGTTTAAGCCCGGCGAGGTTTACAGAACCAATACATTAATTATAACCCGGCTGACGGAGGGCACTTTTCAACATACTTCTTTTAAACAAACCAACGATTTTGGCAAAGTTCCCTGTAACGGTCTCGTTGTACAAAACGGGAGCGAAACCCTTGTATTTGACACACCCGTTAATGACAGCTGTGCCGCAGAACTGATCCGTTGGATACAACAAACCCAACGTTGTACAGTTAATGCCATTGTCCCAACTCATTTCCATGATGATTGTTTGGGCGGACTTCGGGCCTTTCACGACCAGGGCATTCCTTCCTATGCTTATGTCAAAACAATTGAACTGGCCCAGGCCAATAAATATGAAGTTCCCCGGAATAGTTTTCCGGACTCACTTAGTTTAAAGGTGGGCGGAGAAAGCATAAAGATAAAATTTTTCGGAGAAGGGCATACCCGGGATAATGTGGTTGGCTATTATCCAAATGACCAGGTGCTCTTCGGCGGTTGTTTAATAAAGGAAATGGAGGCCAGCAAAGGTTATTTAGGAGATGCCAACGAAAATGACTGGTCAGGTACTGTAGAAAAAATCAGGAAGGTGTATCCGGATGTAAAAGTGGTTGTGCCGGGGCACGGCGAATCGGGAACCCGGCAATTGCTTGATTATACAATTAAACTCTTTAAGCAACAGTAAAATTGCCCGACACTTAATCTTACTTGAAAATGTTCAATTTTTGCATTTTGCCTATGGGAATTATACCGGGCGCTCCGTTGAAATTATATAGAACCGCGCATAAAATAGGTTCACCTGGAAAATTTATTTCTTTTACTATTACTCTGCTGACTTGTTTTCTTTTTAATCAGGGATTTGCACAGCAACCAGCAATCAGCTGGACGCAGCCATTTACCACAAAAGGAAATTTTACGTACACCGGGTTACAAGACAGCAACCTTGTCGTCATCCAGAACCGGTCGAATAAAGAGGTGGTGTCGCGAAGCTTTACTCCCGCACTGACTGTAGCTAAAGAAACGAGCACTACGTATGCGAGCACCGGGGAGCCGGCTTCTTACCTTATTTCATTTATTTCTGATTCGGGTCTTGCCCATATCCGGTATCAGTATGATAAAAAGAAGGACCAGATTGCCATTTCAGGTGAAAGGCCGGGCAAGATTCAGCTGTTGGCGACGATGAAAGCCAATCTACAGAGTTTCATTTATGCGGTTTATTCCGGCGACCGGTCCAAATTGCTTATCTGTAATTTTTATTTTCGGCGAAAAGAGGCTAAGGTTGAACGTGAATTTATTGTGCTTTCCACATCAACAGGCCAGGTCTTTCATTCCGGCACCTTTACGTATAATTTCTCTACAGAGACATCTGACGAAATACAGGTTGACAACGTTGGAAATGCTTATTTTGAATCAGCGAGCTATCAACGAACCGGCAGTAAACTGAGCGGTAAGAGCCGGGCAACCCAGCATGTTACTGTGTTTTCGCCCAATGGCCGTTCTGTTGTTTTTACCATAGACTTTCCCGGCAGCTATATTCCGGGTGTTGATATCATCCAGGAACAGCACAATGCTGTTTATATCGGGGGTTTAGCCTATGACGAAGCAACCAGGGCTACCCGGATCTCGAGTGCCGATTTATTCCTCTATCGTATTGATTCAGAACGATTGCTTTATACCGATTCCGTTTATGTAACGGTGAATGGTCTGTACCAGGAAGGCAGACTGGATGAGAATGACCGCCTGCCCTATACGATCCGGCATATTTATGAAAAAAAATCCGGTGAATTAGTTGTCATTGCGGAGCAATACCAACGGACCTTTAACCAGTATTCCTCCAGCGAAAAGTATCACGATATATCCTGTATCCGGCTAAACAGTGATCATAGTTTCGGATCCCTGATCCGGATCCCCAAGTTACAGGCTGGTGTTGACAACCCTTCCATCATAAGTACGTTCATTCATGAAAAAGTCTTCCTGTTCTATAATGACCTGCAGGAAAACCTGGATGTTACCGGCGAAATGGTGAAGTATGTAGCCAATAAAAAAGAAAAGAATGGTTTGTTCCTTATAACAATAGATCCGGATTTCCGGTTTAAGAAGGAGTTGTTGTATGGCTATGACAGCGGACAGCCCATGCCTGTACTCAAAGCCGGCTACGCCATTGATAACCGGACTATATTCCTTTGCTCGGAAGAGCAGGTGGGGCTATTAAAAATACCGGTCAGGGAGTAAAGAACCTTACGATAAGAAATTATCAGCAGTAAGTATATAACAACAGTACTAATGCTGGGATAATGAAAAAGAACGCAAAAAATCCGGCCCAACCCTGAAAAGGTTTGTTTCCGCTCCAATTTCTGAACACACTATGAAAAACAAGCAACTGCTCAATCAATTTAAAACACAGCTTTACGACTTAACAACGAAAGATGGGTTTATGCCATACAGGGATTGCGGGGTGGCCCGGATCACTGCTGGTTATGTATTCCAGGTTATATATATTGAGGAACACAGCTTTGGTGAAAAATTTACCATTGAGATCGTCAGCAGGCCTCTTTATTATCCAACGGATATGCTGGTTTTAACCCCAGGTAACAGGCTTTTTAAGTTTGCCGCAAAAGGACAGACAGATAGATGGTGGGATTGCAGCAGCCTTGAAAAAGTTCGTGAAAGTTTCACAGAAATAAGCGGGCTGATAACCCGGTACGCCATTCCATTTTTTGATAAAACCGGTTCAGGGAAGGAAATTATCAAATCGCGTCGTAGAAATATTATTGGCCGGAGCCGGTTTGGCAAGCGGGTTAACTGGGGAACAACTGAAAGGGATCTCTTTGAAACCGGCCATTTATTTTTATGGGAAAGAGATTTTAAAGCGGCGCGTAAGTATATAAACCAGGCGTATGAACTTTTCTATATGGAAAACACACAATGGGCCAAGGATACGGCCGGGGAATGCCTGCGTATCCTGGCCCTTATTGAAAAAGGTCCTGTTTTTAGTGCAACTTACCTTGAAAGAACTGCCGAAAACAGCAGGAGAACGTTAGCCTTGAATAACATGGCTGTTTATGAAGATTGACAATTCACCCGGAAGGGCTCCTCATGGTTTTTTCAACAGCTTCAATGATATTGCTGCCATATCTCTCACCAGTTGTGTCGGAGAGTTGCAATCGCAATTACTAAGCCCGATTACATAGATATCTTCTTCCGGAAAATAAACACCCATGGATTTGAATCCAAATATACTGCCACCATGTTCCCTGTCTGGGCGGCCATTTATTTCTTTAATATGCCAGCCATATCCGTAGGTAATTTCTTGTGCGTTGTTCAATACATATTTCCTGAATGCTTTGTTGCTTGTTTCAGCTTCCAGAAGCAGGTTTTGATTCAGTGCGTTCTGCCATTTCAACATATCTTCGGTGGTGGACATTAAGGCCCCGGAAGAAAAAGGGACACTGTAACTGATCACTGTTTTGTTAACATAGCCTTGTTCCTTTTTATGATACCCGTCCGCCCTGTTCCTGATCAGTTGCCTGTCGCTTGCATAACAAGAGCTTGTCATCCCTGCTTTTTTGAAAATATACTGTTCTATAAAATTTTCATAGGTTTCACCGGATACCAGTTCTATGATGTATCCCAATAGCACGTAACCTGAATTATTGTACTCGAATTTTTCACCGGGTTTAAAATCCGCCGGTTCATTCTTAAAGAAATCCACCATCATCTTTGGGGTCATTTCTTTTTGTGCAATATCCCCGATCCCCTTCATTTTAGTAAAATCCTTTATACCGGATGTATGTGTCAGTAAATGATGCAGGGTGATGGAGTCTCCTGCGGGGTAACCGGGGATGTACTTTGTAACCGGGTCTGCTACCTTCAGTTTGCCCTGCTCGTCTAACATTAAAATTGCAATGGCCGTAAATTGTTTTGTCATCGACCCGAGTTGGAATACGCTTTCTGTGGTCAGGTTTATATTTAATTCAAGGTTCCCTTTTCCTATCGCTATTTGATATACAGGGATGCCGTTTTTTGCTACCAGGAAAACACCGCCCGGACCGCTGGTATCCGGAAAGGCCGCGTGTAACAGACTATCCAATGGCGCTTTGAGAACCTGCGCCGGCAATTGGTTGACCGGCAGAAGGTTCAGAAGCAGAGCGGCCAGTATAAGGTTAAGAAATTTCATTCAGGAGTTGCTATATAGGAAAGTTGCCCGTTTGTGAGGTAAATGTAATTTGGATTTATCTTATAAAACTAAATCGACCGATTGTTCTTCCGGGAAAAAAAATGCTTAAAACCCCGTTTCGTCTACATAAGGCTGACATGGGTCTATGAAATGCAAAGAAGAACGGACGATATGTGATCGCGCCTGCAACGATACATTAGATTAAAAACCCATGCTGAAGGACTACATTTCCCCTCTTGTGACCCAGATCAACATACTGATGGGCTTCCACGATCTGGTCCAATCGGTACACCCGGTCAATAACCGGGTTGAATTCTCCCTGCTCAATCATCTGGTTGAGAAATTGAAGATTCTCCATTTTTTCTTCAGTCATTGAGCGAACCGTACAGAATCGCCCTCCTTTTTTGAGCAGACGCCTGCCTACAGAACCCGGCAGTTTTCCAACGGCGTCGAAAACAATATCATACCGCTCTTTCAGCAATGATATATCTTCCCGCCTATAGTCAATAGTATGTTCAGCACCAAGAGCAGCCACCAAACTGAAATTGGCTTTACTGCAAACGGCCGTTACTTTTGCACAGGCATATTTTGCTACCTGGATCGCACTGGTACCTACACTACCTGAAGCTCCATAAATCAATATTTTTTGCCCTGTTTCAATTCCAACTTTGTTTAACAGGAATATGGCGGTGAGTCCCCCCACCGGAATTGCAGCAGCTTCTTTCATAGAAAGTTGCTCAGGAAGTTTAGAGAAGACACCTTGTTTCCGGATTTCGGGAATACAGATGTACTCCGCATACGCACCATTTTTTAACCCGGTAGTTGTACCATACACTTTATCACCAGGTCTGAATGCAGTAACATTGTCACCCACCTCTTCCACGATACCTGCAAACTCAACACCCAGTACCGGGTTCCGTGGTTTTAATATTCCATACATCAGGCGGAGCAACACGGTAAAAAGGAGGGAACCGGGGTATTTACCTTTACGCAACCAGGTAACCCCCGAAGAGACGGAGGAAGCTTCCACTTTTACCAGCAGTTCATTGCTGCCCGGTACGGGTTTTTCGATGTCCCTCATTTCTAAAACTCCGGGACCACCATATTTTGTATATACGATCGCTTTCATCCTGTATTAAAATTTGCTTGTGTCAGAATTTATATCCGATATGGAAACCCGGTTCGAAAAGGAAATAACCGGGCCGTTTATTTTCCGGTTGTTTAAAAGAAGGGGAAAGGTTAGTAGTGACGGGCCAGTAACCAAAATTCAACTGGTAAAATGACTTGAATTTTTGAAAAAGGTTAGCCAGCATTAAGGCGGAGCTTCCCATGAAGTTCTTTCTGAAGCTGGAGTCTTTTGCCGGATGCTGAGCCTGTGCAGCCAAAAACCCCGCTGAAAACAGCAATAAGGGTAAAAAACATTTTTTTCGCATAGTATCTGATTTATACGCAAAAATGTTTCATCCCGGGCAGCGATTCGTTATCTTAAGTTAATAAACGAGGAGCGCTTAATTTTTAACAGATAATGAGTATGAATGATGCTGTTTCGCCTGTGAGAGAAGACGTTTACGGATACGACTCAGGGATTCGGGTTTCATACCCAGGTAACTAGCCAGTTGGTATTGTGGCACTCGTTGTACAAGATCTGGCCGATTCTCCAACAGTTCAAGGTATCGTTGCTCCGGTGATGAGGTCCTGAATGTATCGAAAGAGGCCTGGTTTTCTGCCAGTAATTTTTCAGAGAGAATACGGCACAGTTTTTCGAAACGGGGAAATTTTTCGAAAATTATCTTCTCCAAAGAAGGATTGGACACAATAAGCAGCGAGTCTTCCACACAGGCTAAATAATATTCTGCAGGCTCGCTCTCAATGGTGGGGGTTGCAGTTACAGATTCAAATTCAGTAAAGAAAGCAGTTGTCTTTTCTTCTCCATCGATTATATAATAACGCCGTACGCAGCCGCTGATTACAAAAAAGCCTTCCAATACCATTTGACCTTCCCGGAGAAGGACTGCCCCTTTTTTATAATTCCTGAACAAGGCCAACTCGGTGATCGCCGCTTTTTCCTCTTCCTCCAGGGGCATATAGGTTTCTAAAAAATCAAACAATTTGTTTTCCATGTTCCGTTTTTTAACAAGACCGCTAGTAGCTCGAAAAGGTACATTTAATATCATGCTTATCAAATAGTAAACGGGAAAACGGTCCCGCTGTTAACTAAATATGGCCATTTTTTAACAACTATTTATATTACTTATCAAGCCTGAAAACAACAGGGAGGGTTAAAAAGAATTCGCTTTCTTCCCCGTCTTTTTTCCCGCTTATCCAGGCAGGCATCATTTGTACAACCCTGATCGCTTCGGTATCTAAAAGAGGGGAGACGCCTTTTCTGACGCTGATCCCTGATACTGATCCATCCGTTTGTACGATAAAACTGATATATACGGTTCCTTCCAGCATGTCCATTTTGGCTAAAGACGGGTACTTTAGATTCTTTTGCAAGAATTTGCGCAGAGAATCATTGCCGCCAGGAAATCCGGGGTACTGTTCGTATTTAAAGTAAGTGGTGTCTTCACCATACTTTGAAAAGCATTGTCCTGATTGCAGGGTATCATTCCGGTAAATATCTCTTCTCTTTAATGTACCATCCGGCCAACGGGTGATAAAAGGTCCCTCCAGTTTACCCTTTACATAGCTGATTTCTTTTGAAACGACCCCGGATGGTAAAATGCTCCGGATGACCCCTTCTTTTAATACGGCAGTGAAATTTGAAAAATCCTGCTCCTTGAGCAACTGACCATCCATTGTGTAACTGGTTATTTTTACCAGGCTGCTGTCAGCCGGGTTATAGTTTCGTATGGTAAAAAACCGGGCGGAATCTTTATCGGTTGTTTTCCGGAGTTCACTGAAAAAATAAGTGGTATCAGCTTTTTTGCCCGTATTCCCGGGCTGACCATTTGCTGGCAGATATAGCATAAAAAAAGCCAGTAGTATGAAATTGTTTTTTATCATTTGCTTAATTACTAAAACCAAGTTTGATCTTATAGCGGTATACACCGGGCCCGAATACCTGTTCCAGTTTCAGCACTTCTCTTGTTTTTTTACTGATCCAGAATGTTTCTTTATTACCGGGCGATTCATGAACCAGTAACCAGCAGCTGATCTTTTGCTGATCATAGCCCTCCAGTTCTGCCTCTCCTTTAACAGCATAAGTCACTGTTTGGAAATCAGATGCGGTGCCCGGATCATAAAACGGGACAATAAATGTGATTCCTTTTTTATAGGGCAACAAGGGAAATGTCTCCAGGTCCAGGTGCCAGTTCAGGTAATATTTTCCGGCGGCAGATTTGTATCCATCCCATATTTTTTTAACCTGCTTTACTGTATCAGCATCGCTCAGCTGCATCCCGTTATAAGTCACGGTACTATTGCCTTCATCCACAATGGTGGAAGAAACCTTCTTCGTTGCTGAATTCCTCGCAACAGGCAGATTCCACCAGGTATGGTGATACAGCGGCTGCATTGTTTTTGCGTCCGAGTACGATTTCACAATATGCATAACACTATCTTTGTCTTCCCATTCCTGGGTGATTTCTATGGCCGGTTTTCCGTTGTAATCGGTCCGCTTAATTGTTCTTGTCCAGAACTGTGTGAGCACACGTACTGAGTCTTTTTTCATTTTTGCGTAAACGAGGTAACGGTGAGTGCCTTCCCGGAGATAACGGGTGTTGATGTCCTTCGCCGTGATCCGTATCGTGTCGCTTTGCTGTGCATGCATAACCGCTGTCTGAATGAGGAGCCCCGTAAAAAGGAGGTAGAATTCTATTTTCATTCGCATTGTATAGATTTTTTAATCAGACTCAAAGTTGCTGTAATCATTTATCCGTGCTGCGTGAATTGTTTCCGGCTTTATGTACTGGCTCCATTTTGGTAGACCAAAAATGCTTTTTCATAGACCGCCATGGCTATTCATAGACAAATTGACGAAGTTCGCACCGGGATCTATTTTTTTATCTGTGGTAATACCATCTTATGAAGGGTTATTATTTTCGTGAATGGATTGGCAGTTTCTTAATCGGGGCTTCGTATTTCCTCCTATGGGCGGTGGCTATCATTATTTCTGTGGATTATAACATTCCGGAGTTTAGGGTATCCTATAAATATAGTTGTTGGCAAAATGGGTATGGCTTTATGGTGAGCCTGCTGATCTTTCAAGGCTTCCTGAAATTTATCACCAAAAGAAAAAATAAAGCGCCCTGGGGTATTTTGGCCGGTATGATTGTATTAGTGCTGATTTCCGTTGTTTACCAGGAGTGGTTGAAATTCGGGATGGAGATAGGGACGTATCCGGTAATTGAAAAGGAAATGATGACCAGCGGTTATATGATCAGGGGCGTCATTTACCTTTTGTATGGAATAGCTTACTTTACCACCATTAAATTATTGTTTCATATTTCCTCATTAAAAAACAGGAATAACCGGCTCCAGCTGGAAAAGAAAAATGCGGAACTGAGTTATTTAAAGTCCCAGACCAACCCCCACTTTCTTTTTAATACACTTAATAACATTTATTCACTGGCCGACCAGGGATCGCCACTGACCGCAGCGGCCATTTTGCGGCTGTCTGATATATTGCGCTTCATGCTTTATGAATCGGATGCCACTTTTATAACCATTGGAAAGGAAATGAAGATCATCCGGGAGTATATTGAGCTGGAAAGAATGCGGTATGATCATTCACTGGTTATCAATATCACAGCGGATATCGATGATGAAGCGCAACCCGTACCACCCTTATTACTGATTCCGCTCGCCGAGAATGCGTTTAAGCATGGAGTTTCCGAAACGATTAATAACCCTTTTATCAATATGCGGCTGCAGGTCAGGAAAGGAAAACTGGTCTTTGAAGTGGAAAATTCAAAAAGTATGCGAAAGACAACCGGCCCGGTGAAGGAGAATATCGGGTTGAGCAACCTGCGCAGGCAACTGGATCTTTTATTTGCTGAATATAATCTGGAGATAGTAAATACAGAAGCGAGCTTCAGGGTGATTTTATCGATTAATCTTGATAGTTATGGAAAAGTATAAATGTATGATTGTGGAGGATGAGCCTCTTGCCACCAATATCCTCAAAAGTTATATCCAGCGCTTACCCCATCTTGAACTTATTGGCGAATTCAGGGAGGCGATCAGTGCCGGCCATCACCTGCAACAGGCGGCAGCAGATATCCTGTTTCTGGATATTCATCTTCCGGAGTTAAAAGGACTTGATTTTTTAAGAACATTGACCAGGGTTCCGTCTGTGATAGTGACCACGGCCTACCACCAATATGCGATTGAGGGTTTTGAATTAAGCGTTACCGATTACCTGTTGAAGCCCTTCTCTTTTGACCGTTTTTTGCTTTCGGTCAATAAGGCGATTAAAGAGGTTCAGACCAGCCAGGTGCTTTCTGGTCAGGCTGTGCTGCCACCTGATTTTCTTTTTTTAACAATTGACCGGAAAAAAGTAAAAATTGTTTATGACGATATTGATTATATCGAAAGCAGCAGGGAATATGTAAAAATATTTACGAGCAAGGGCACATATTTGTCCAAGATCAGCACATCGGAACTGGAGCAGAAGCTGCCCCCGGCAGCCTTTAAAAGGATTCACCGGTCATTTATCGTTTCCATGAATAAAATTGACTCCTATAACAAGGAGTATGTGGAAATAAAAGGCACTAAAATCCCTATTGGCGGAGGCTTCAGAAAAGACATCCCCTACTTTAAAAATGAATAAAGCGGGACAGGGAATAAAAAAAGAGCAGGTGGTAGAAACCACCTGCGTGTGTTATCAACTGCGATAACGGATTGTTGGACTTTCCCCAACCAAACTAACCAGTTTAAATCTCAGTACCGGTTTGCTACAGAATCAGAGACTGTGCCTTTTAATCTAAAAACTACTATTCAACAACAGGACTACCTGTTGAAATGCACTCCGGAAGCCGGATTGCAATTATTGTTTAATCAGGGTTTGTGTGAACCGATCCCCGGGAAGAATTACATTAATTGTGGAAAGAATCAGTTTTTGGCAATCATAGTTTTCTATGGTTCCGCTTACCACCCCGTCACTGGTGATGACGTTTCCCAAAACAGTCCAGCTGCCATTGCCTGTTCCTGAAGGTGTGCATATCGTACCCGCATCTGTGTAAATCCAGCTTCCGTCAGCTTTTAATTCTATAATGTCATCTTTTTCACAGGCATCCATTAATGGCAGGTAGTCGGTGGAAGCTGAAGTAGCAGTCATCTTGTATTCAAGGGCCGATAATTTATATTTACCGGTAAGCCCGGCCACATTCCTGTTGCAGGGTGCTGCGGATTTTTCCTTTTTGCAGGATTGAATGGTTGTAAAAAACAATAATGCAATACCAATAAATATTGTTGATTTCATAACAGAGGTTTAGTTTTTTATGTGCTATACTTTCTGATACAAATGTAGAAGCAATTCATAACCGTGTATTTTTTACTCAGTTGTTTATGTAGATGATAACCTGCAATTTGTTGTCATTATGTTTTTTTTAACAAATAAAAAAATCATTGGAACATAAACAGTACATCTTTAAGGAGCTAATTATGTGAAGCATGTCTTGCTGATACTGCTGCTGAAAAATAGTGTTGGCAGTTGCGGGACAATGTTTAATTGTATACAGAAGTGTAAACAAAAGGAAACGGAATCACTACCCGCACGGATAGCAGGTTTTTATCTGTTGTACGATCTTTAGCGGATGAATATAAACCGGCCTGTCCAACGAGTTTATTGTGGCGTATGTGCAGGAGGAGGAGCATCTGTAATACCAGCCAGGTAAACAGAGGGCGATATTCCCGTAATTTTTTTGAAGTTCTTGTTGAAAGATGATTTTGAATTAAATCCGCAATCATAAGCCAGGCTCATCATGGTGAACTGACTGCTTCCAGGTAATACCACCAGGCGTTTAAATTCATCGACTCTCAGGGTATTGATATAATCAAAAAAGCTTTTTCCCTCTTTCTCATTAATAACCTGCGACAGGTAATTCGGGTGGGCATTCAGTTTAGCGGCCAGCATGGTCAGGGAAAGTGCAGGTTCGGTAAAGGTCTTTTCCAGGGTCATTAACCGGATCAGCCGCTCATGAATTTCAGCAGCCAATTTTTCACTCAGCCCGGAGTTGCTGTATTTTAATTTACTACTCCCGGTTTCCATAACCGGTTCTGTTTCTGCCAGGAGTGCCGGTATGGCCGGTTCTTCATTTTCTTTCAACACGGTATGATCCTGCAGTAAGGCGGAATCAGTTGCTTTCCGGGACCGGGTAAGCCACTCTTCTTTCTGTCCGAAAATGCCCACTTGTTTTATGCCAAAGAAGCCTATAAAAAACACGCAGACAACCACGGCTCCAAAAATAAAGGCATCCTTTTGAATGAAAATGATAATGACCCATACGGCCAGCATGGCATAGATCAGGTAGCGCAGCCAGTTCAGGTTTATCATTTCATCATAGGAGAAAAGCTCACCTATATTTTTTTTATGTTTCCGGAGTAAAGCAAATGACCAGCTGACATAAACGATTCCGGATAGTTTCATCAACCAGCCGGCAATATTTAAAAGCAGTACATAATCTTTCCCCTTGCTGTTAAACACCTCCATCTTGAATGCTGCACTGCTAAATAAAAGCGGCAGGAAGATTAAAATAATCAGGAGGGCCGGCAGGAAATGCATCCATCTCCATTTTTTTCCGGGGAGCTGGTTGGTCAGGGCCGCTGTATATAAATAAAGAAAGGGGCCATGTAAAAAGGGGAAAGGAATGCTTAAACCGATCTGATGAATGTTGTTAATAGTAACCGGCTGAAAACTGAAGAGGTAAAGGGCCAGGTGACATAAGATGACAAATAGCCAGGCCGCCAGTATTTTATCAGCCAGTGATTTATTCTTTTTAGAGATCAATAAGAAAAACAGGAAAAGGTTAACCCCGGCACCAAAAAAGTAAAACATAGTTAGTTGCAGAATATCTGCAAAAGTACAGTTTAATAATAAACGGTATTTAACTGATAATCAGCAGAGAACAAGTGGAGTGGGGAATAAGAACAGCAATCTGCCTTCCGGGCAGGCAGGGGCTGTATGATCAGGGCAGTTGTCACCCTGTGTTTATCGAAGGGCAGGATGACACTAACATTCCGATACGTAAGATTGAAAGTAGCAAGACAAAAAGAGCGGTTCTACCAACCTTGACTTGCCCAACGTAGCGCAGCGAAGGTGCGAGGGGTGATACAATTATACCTCACCCCCCGCCCCCTCTCCTTCAGGAGAGGGGGTAACAGATCCCGTACAACGATGGGCTCCGATCTTCAGGTTATTTGCTTTGAAATTATTGGATAAATAGGGATGTAGCTGCTAACCCCAACGGGGTTGAACGATTCATAGCCCCGGGTGAAACCCGGGGTAGGTGTACCCCCAAGACCCCTGGAACCCCGAAGGGGTGAAATGATTATAGTAAAAGAGGGAAGAAAAAAATACACTAGAAACCCCGAAGGGGTGGCATTATTATCCTACGCCCCGCATTATTATACCTCACCCCCTGCCCCCTCTCCTTGAGGAGAGGGGAAAGAGCATCCGGCTACGATTGATGAAAAGCGGTAAAACCCAGCCCCGAAGGGGTAATACAATTATAGATCGTGAATACGAGAATGTCCACAAAGCCCAGACCTGCCGACGGTAGCCTTCCTCCTACACCAAGGTTTCGGAGGATAAAAGGTGAAGGTGTGAGGGGTTACACAATTATAACCTGCAAACCTGAACGGCCATCAAACCCCGGAACAGCAACCAATACAGACGAGGCCCGGAGGCCTCGTTGAGCGGTACCTTGTGCCTTTCGTTGTGTCGCTGAAAGCGACATAATACCCCCTCAAAGCTGGAAGCTTTGAGGGCGGGGATGGTCAAATCGGGTGGAATGTATGAAATGCTGTTTTCCTGAGAATAGCCGAAAAAACACGAAAAATGACTTGAAATGAGTGTTTTTGGGGTGAAAAGTAGAAAAATTAACAGGTTTACAGGTTGAAAGGCGCAAAAGCAGAATTAGCCCGAAAGGTTTGAAACATCTCCTCAGGAGGCTCCTGTTAACTTATCAACCTATCAACCAGTCAACCGCCCCCGGAAAAGCAAAACCCCGGGCCTAAACCCAGGGTTCCTTAGAAGTTCATCTGTGGTGTGGGGCGGGATCGAACCGCCGACACAAGGATTTTCAGTCCTTTGCTCTACCGACTGAGCTACCGCACCGTTCCTGAAACACATCGGCTTAGTAAGTGGAAGCCTAGCCTCGCTTTTGTGCTTCGGGGCAGCAAATATAGGAGGAAT
This sequence comes from uncultured Chitinophaga sp., assembly GCA_964561675.1. GTDB lineage: Bacteria > Bacteroidota > Bacteroidia > Chitinophagales > Chitinophagaceae > JJ008. The sequence continues at coordinate 4,429 of CAZLRY010000013.1, read as the reverse complement.
TCACAAGAAATCCACAAGAAAGAGGGTGAAAAAAGGATTTTTTTAGCCAAGAACCACTGAAGCACTAACAAGCCAAGAACCACAAAACATTAAATGTGCTTTTGGAACATGGGTAAGCATAGAGAATTGATTTACAAGATTTCGCGACGTAGGAACTCTCTTGAATGCTATGAAAAGTGAAAACAAAGTATAGTTTTGCATGATAAACTTTATCAAATGAAAAGAATCTCTACCTTATTGATCCTTTTTTTTATTACAAATCTTGTTTATTCCCAGACTCAAAAAGAAGTAATCATTGTTACATGTGCAAAAGGCACCTTAATAATTGATGGCACAACTGTCGCTACCGTTGACGCTGATGATGCTTCAAAACAAACACTATCATACGGTGAACATTATATTCAACTTAAAAATGACAATGAAAAATTTAGCCTAACGGTTGTAATTGATGAAAGTACCAAAGGAATATTGAAAATTGGATGTAAAACAGATGTTCCGACAAATGCCAAACGGATAATCGATAAAGAAGTAAGTCTTACCGGGGCACTTGGAACGACAGTGGAACAGAATGTTTTTGCCCTTGATTTTGAAGATGAAATTCTCATAAATTGTGATATCCTAAATAAAAAGGGAAATGCGACACTATCTATTGTGGAATATGAAACAGGACGTGAGATTTATAGAAAGGACCGGTTTGAGTTAATTGCAAATGAGAAAGTTAAAGTTCCTGCAAGAGGCATTTATTACTTCTCGTTGTTTACCGAAGCATTATTTGGTAAAACAGCCAAGATTACTATTGATAGGATAGCATCGCCAAACAGTAAAACTTTCTTTAAAACTTCGGTCCTTGTAAAAACCGATACAGTTTCTACTGAAATACTTAATACAACCACACGCGTTTTTTCGTCAACCAATATCGATCATTCTAACAGAACTACATTAAGAATAACCTTGCCTCAAAATACAACTTACTGGACATATTGGATTGGTGTGGGCCAAGAAGCAAAAGATAAGATGGATAATTTTACTTCTACTTTATCTAAAGGAGCAATAAAGTATTTATCCCCTAACCCTTTGGTTTTATTTGGGATGAATTTAATTTCATCTCTTCCCTCAATGAATGTACCATCAACAATTAATTATAGATTTGTTTCTACAAAAGATGCACAGCTATTTTCTAAAAAACAACCTCATAATTATTACACGTTCAAGTTTGCTGATAATGTTTCAACGGACTATGCCATTATTAAATTCAACTTGCCGGATCTTGTATTAGCCATGAACAATACAAGTGCTATGGAAGGGCACGATGTGACTGTAAGGGTAGTGGCATTCTCAGTTTCATCAAAGTATGTCATGATAGAATAAATTACACGATTAACCATCAGTTTATGTTGTAATAAAATCAATCCTAAACTTTAAAATGTCCGAGATTTTCAAACCCCAGCTTTTCAAAGCCTACGATCAGTACCTGAAATCGTATATCCTGGGAAGCCCTTTTGAACGTATCACACTTCGTGGAGGTAAGAAAAGACCAGGTTCTACCGCAGAACTGCATGACTCCATCCGGTATTATTGTTCCCTTGAAAAGTCAGCCGACAGATATGGCTGGACCATTAAATGGGAGAGTTGGGATAGTAAGAAACTGGGCCATCAAAAATGGCCGGGATCCATCAATATTACATCACCCGAAGACCTGCTGTTTCTGACGGATAAATCAGCGGAGTTTTCTGTTTTTTCCAAAACACTTGCTTTTATACTGAGGGAAAAGCCAGCTATAAGCCAATGGCTGGCAACATCACCGCAACTTGTATTACAATACCGTGAACAATGGCCTGGTATATTCTCGGTGGTTGATTTTCTGATGGAAAATGAGTTAAGCAATTATTATTTACGGAATATACCTGTTCCGGTCCACACAAAATTTATTGAAGTGAATAAAACGGTGATATGGTCGTTACTTCAATACTATAACCCTTCCCGCTATTCAGTTCCCGGTCAGTCCTTTGAAGAAGTACTGGGAATAAAACAAAAGTCCTACTTGTTTAACCTCCGCTGGCTGGATAAAGAAATGGCTAAGGAAACAATGAATGGAATAGAGGTGTTCGGTCTTTCAGTGGAAGAACTCAGGAAACTTCAGTGGCAACCGGATGAACTCTGGGTGGTGGAGAATGAAACAGCATTGTATATGTTACCCGATAAAAGGAAGGGATTAGCCATTTGTTCCAGGGGTAAAGCGTTGTCATTGTTGAAAGACATTCCTTTTTTTGCACAAACGAAACTTTATTATTGGGGTGATCTGGATGAAGAAGGGTTTAAAATGCTGAATGATTTCCGGCAACTGTACAGACACGTACAAAGCAGGTATATGGATTGCAACTGTATAACCCATCATTTACAACACCTGGACATACAACCTAAATTCTATCGAACAGAAAATCTTAATTTACTTACAGAAGAAGAGTCTGCTGCATTTGCACTGCTCTTACAAAAGAATGGAAGGCTGGAACAGGAAAAACTGTTGCAGACCTATGTAAATACCTGAATGTACTGATCACTTCCTTTCATCACTATCCTCCTGATTTAGAATAACTTCAAGCTTTAGCCTCCCGGCTGAACAGATCTTCGTTTACCCTCCACCGTGTTAAATACGACTAAATCCCGTGAAAACACCCCCCGCCCCCCAAAAATCAATTTCCATTTTTACAACTGAAGTTATTCAACAGCTGATACCGGGTATACCGGGATCATTCTATTAACCGGATGTAAAAAACATTGATATACCAAACCAAACCAACATGAAAAGGCAATTACTGTTACTGCTCTTTTTGTTTGCTGTGATCATCGGACACACGCAGCAAACCGTCCAGTTCAATACTGTGACCGGGCAAATAGCCAGGAGCAAAAATTTTTCGGGAAACAGCGACTCGGTATACAACCGGGTGGTTATTACACTTCCGGACACGGGTTTCGAAAACCTGCGGGTACGCATTAACCAGGTCGACATCGGGTTTTATAACCGCAGTAAACCACCGGCCAAAAACTTTATTCCCCTGTATGCACAGGATATTTCATCCGGGCAGATTGTATTAAAATTCAAGGGACGACAGCTCCTGGTCATTGGAGAAAGGGTTTCACCTAACCTGGATTCTTTATTAAAGGGGAAAGACAGCGTTTCAGTATGGGTAGGTTCAGGCACCAGTACACGGAAAGCGGATATGACAGAGGAACTGGGCTTTTATAAAGCAAAGGAGACTGAACAACCTGCCGAAAAACCCGGCGTCAAAAACACTCATTATACTTCAAAGTATTGTCAGAAAAACTATCAGGATTCATTGACATTGCCCTATCTGGCCGGACTCAGTTTTCTATGCGCACAGGAGCAAAAAAAAGAAGGCGACAACTGCTTTTGTGCACCTGTTGCATCTGACCCCAATGCGCAGATTTATCTGCCACCCTGCTATGACCCCAATGGCAATGCGGTATCTGCGACGAGCCATATCCTGGTTGATACACGATCAGGTACCAGTCAACTTAACAAATTCAGCCTTTTTAAATTGACAAAAAAAGCACACAAGTGTAACCAGGGACATAATATCGTTTTTGAGTTTAACAAGAAACAAAAGAAAATGTACTTAGAGGAAGGTACATTGGTCCCGGTTACAGTGATCGCCCATAAAGATTCAGCCGTTGTGATTGACTCAAACTATGTTAATTATTTTCTGGATAGCGCAAAAGCAGTGGAAACCGCCTATTCTGATGCCGGGAAAAAAGTAACCGAACCGGTAACCAAAACTGAAGGAGGTACTACAGCACAGGATGCCAAAGACACGAAGTTGTTGCAGGGAACAGTTAATCTCAGAATCGACCTGATGTCTTTCAATTCAGCATTCGATAAAAAAGACTTTGTACAGGACTATTATGTAAAGCAACTGATTTGTCTTCAAAAGAATATTGCCGCATTTTTTGAATTACCCTTTATTCCTGCTACCGGGAAGGATCTGGCGGAAGCCATTGACAATACAATCACCCCTGAAACAGCCAGGCAGTATGCACATTTTCTCTGTTCTGCCCTGGGTGTAATTGCGGATGAGTATGATAAAGCCTTAAAACATGAGTCTGATTACCGTCAGTACACCAAGTTCTTCCAGGTACCCAATGCCGATGAGATCACTTTTAAAGCCAGGACAAAAAATGGTCAGGATTTAATTGGCCACAAATTCCTGATCAAAGGAGGATGGAAGATTGATTTCAGCACCGGCGTTTTTGTTACGGGATTAAACAGCCAGGAGTTTGTACAGGTATCGAACCGGTTTGCTTACAAGGATTCGCTGACCGGTTCACTGAAAGACACTACCGGCAACTTACTGGCCGCCAACAAAGGTAAACTGAATTTCAGCACCGGTTTCCTGGTTCATTTATATAGGCG
>CAZLRY010000012.1:8404-22734 GCA_964561675.1 uncultured Chitinophaga sp. | reverse complement strand
CATCTTTTCAGATGCCGCTTTTGAAAAAGTTCGTATTTGAACCTTAACACAGTCTTTGGATGGATATTAGATCAATTCGTTGTATTGTCCTGCTTCTTATGGCAGGATTATTTGTAAATCTACGGTTTTTTTTAATACCTGCCATACGAATACACTTTTTCTGACTGTAAGCGACCCGACTCCTAACTACCGACTACTAACTCCCGACTGCTTCCTGTGCCTCACTCCCCACTCCACCATCTTATCCAGTACTTCACTTAAGGTACGTGCCGAAGGCGTCAGTTCATACTCGATGGACACCGGTTGAGAATCATACACGGTCCGCGTCACTATGCCGTTCAGTTCCAGTTCCTTCAGTTCCTTTGACAACATTCGTGGGGTGATCCCCTGGATATTGCGCTGAATTTCGGTGAACCGTTTTTTATTGAACAACAATGACCCAATGATCGGCAGCTTCCACTTTCCGCTGATCACATTCATTGTATCATTCACCGCCAGTACAAACTGTACCGGGCAGGCTTTTACTTCTTTCAGACTGGAGGCGCGTACCATAGACAATATTCTTAGTCAGTATACAAAAGTATAGCACTATACTTTTGTATACTACTATACTTTAGATAGTGAAGATAGGTAATTTTGTGTCTTCAATAAAAAACAAATAAACATGAAGATCTTAGTTACAGGGGCTACCGGGCATTTTGGCAAAGCCGCCATTGAATTTCTTTTAAAAAAAGGGGCTCCCGCCACCTCCATCGCCGCCCTGGTGCGGGATGAAGCCAAAGCAACTACCCTGAAAACACAGGGCATTGAACTACGCAAAGGTGATTATGATGATTATACCTCCCTGGTGAAAGCTTTCACCGGCGTGGATAAACTATTGTTGGTCTCCTCCAGCGATATCGATAACCGCCGTGTACAACAGACCAATGCCGTAAAAGCGGCAACGGAGGCAGGCGTAAAACACATCCTGTACACCAGCTTTGTCCGTACCGATGAATCCGATGCCTCCCCGATCGCCTTTGTGGCACAAACGCATATCCTCACGGAAAATCTGATTCATGAAAGCGGTATCCCCTACACGATCTTACGCAATAATCTCTATATGGATTTTGTACCGGTCTTTATTGGTGAAAAAGTACTGGAAACCGGAGTTTACTGGCCGGCTGGCAACACGCCAGGAGCTTACGCCCTCCGCGAAGAAATGGCAGAAGCCGCTGCAAACATACTGACCGGAAGCGGACACGAAAACAAAACATATAATATCTCCAATACCAGTGCATGGACCTTTCAGCAGGTGGCCGATACCATCAGCAATGCCAGCGGTAAGACGATCAGTTATATCAGTCCTTCACAGGAAGAATACAAAGATGTGCTGACAAAGGCTGGTGTACCCGGACATTTTATCGCCATGTTCGCAGGCTTTGCCGAAGCCATCCGCCTGGGTGAATTTGACAGTGCAGCTGGTACTGACCTGGAGAAATTATTGGGCCGCAAACCGACCAGTCTTACAGACTACCTGACTTCAGTCTACGGAAAAAAATAATGGTCCCAACCATTTTACAAAAAGCACAACATGGCCGCAGAACTTCCAGTTCCGCGGCTTTATAATGTCGCCTCTGGCGACGCCGGAAATACTCCGGCCGCCCGCTCAGCGAAACGTCCCGTTTCGCTGCTATGTGCTGTTGAGCGCTGTTGCTGTTGAGCGCTGTTGGTGTTATCACCAACAGCATAGGGCCGTTGTTGTTGGTGATAACACCAACAACAAACGACCGCCATCGGTTGGTGTTATCACCAACCGAGGCGGCCGCTAAATGGTTTCGATAATGAACCTTAACTACCGGTCTTTTTAATAAGGATGTCAGATTGCTTTTCTCGCTGTTAGTTATGGTGCGGCCCTTACAGGACCGTCTTAAAGTTAAAGGGATTTGGCATACTGAGCATATACTTAATAAAAAAAAATTGCCATATACATGTTCCTACAAAAACGATTTGTATACCTGTAAAAAGAAAATACCTTCTACAGGGTAGTGATCCGGATCAATAATTTAATATTTTCGACAAAGACTCTAAACAGTTTCGTTCCGGAAATGAAAAAAATAATCCCTGTTTTTATAGCGGCACTCCTGTTCACTGACCAGCTTTCCGCGCAGCATTGTCCCTTCGATGGAGGATATATTGTTGTCATAAAACTGACCGATGCCAACGGAAATATAATTACCCGCTTTGACAGTACTTTTTTTTTGACAGAAACCCCCAACCCATTAGCCGACTCCTGTACCTACGCAGTAGGACAACTCAACCAGCCTTTTGCCAGCACCGAAAAAAACCTTGTAAAAAAATACGAAGGCTCCTGGGAGTATAGAGCCGCCCTTTACCTCGAAGAATGTACATTCAAAGAACCCGGCCATTTAGTAGTGGTTCTGAACATGGCCCAGCGCAGCTGTATGATAGAACGAAACAATCAGTTTACCTATCTCGACCGTCACTTTGAAATACGTCAGAAAACAAAAAGTGGAACAAAACTGCTGGCAACTGTCCCCATGGATAAAATTTACCCGTTATGTACAGCAAATGGGAATTGGAGCAGGATTAAAGCAATAGAAATACAAAGCACGGAGGAATAAGTACGAAGTACGAGGTACGAAGTACGGGCGACTCCGAAAGTATCGGGATGCCGACTGCCGACTGCCAACTGCCTACCGCCTACTTCCTGATTCCCAGCAAAAACTTCTCCCTGATCACATCCTGTACATGCACCCCGCTGATCTTGCTTTCCAGCCAGGAAATCACATCGAGGTAGGCAAAAGCACGGGCTTCAAGCGGATTGCCTTCATACTTTTTCAGCTTATTCAGCAATTTCTCGAATTCAGGTTTCAGTGCATGCGCCCCCACACTGAAGGAACGACGCAGGAAGGAGAACATCTCCTCCTCCACCTTACTCAGGTTACCCATCTTGGCCATATAGCGGTACACCGATTTGATCAGGTACTCCAGCAATTCAAAATTTCCGAGTTCATAATGGGCAATCAGGTGCAGCAGCCGGGCATAACACTGGAGGTCGGTACGCAGATCGCCTTTCTGGTTAATGATCCGGTTGAGATAATCAATGGCTTTCTCATTATTCCCGCTGCCAAAATAGAGAGATGCAATTTTATAATAAAAGACCAGTACCCGGTGCGTATCCAGGTACAAGCCATACTCTTTCAGCATTTCTTCCAGGAAGGGAACCAGCCGCAATCCTTTTGTAAAGGTTCCTCTTAAGAAATATAAATTGAGCCGGGCCGTATATAAATACTGGTAAGCCAGTATCCGGTTGTTTTCATTTTCCTCTAAATGCTTCTGCTTTACAAAAAGCTCAAACTGCTTTATGCTCTGTGCCAGCCGCTCATGATCGAGCAAAGTGAACTCCGCACTCATCAGGTTGTGCATCCCCTTGATATAATTCGCCGTTTCCACTTTCAGTAACCCCGGGAAATCGGCAAACAGATTGACCCAACGCTGGGAATAATGATAGTACTGTTCAAAATCCTGCCGGATAAACGCATACCACACATAGGCCTGGTATAAATACAATTGCTCATAAAACCCGTTGGCCGAACCGGCTCCAACGGGAAGGTGCTTGTCAAAAAAGGACTCCACACTTTTTATATCTTTCTCATTCCGGGCATGGCCATGTTTGATATACCAGCTATACAATTGAAGCGCCAGGTTGGACAGATCATTGACCATCGTCAACTGCGCATCAACCAGTTCAGACTCCTCACTCAGCTTATCTGCCCGGTCCTGCATACTGCGGGTGATATAAAGTGTCTCTATCTTTTTCTCAAAAAATAATGCCTGCTGCAGAAAGGTAAGCTGCTGGTAGGAACGGGCCGTCTCTTTCAGTTTCTCCAGCAATTTCAGGCTCTGCAGGTAAAGTCCCTTGTTATATAATATACGGGCATGGTCCATCTGCTCATGCAGCCGGATATCGATATTATCCTCTTCTTTGATCAACCGGAGGCTCGACAGTATCTGCCGGTACAAATGGGCCTTGATATTGGACAGTTGCTGCTTCTTAATACTCCTTGCCCTTTTCAGGATCTGGGCCTCGTCGTAGTCATTCATTTTGTCCAATGCATCAAATAACTGGATGATTTTCAGGTCCTCCGTATCCGTATTTCGCTTGACATATAGCTTAAAATTCCGCTTTTCGCTCTTTTCGAGCGACTTGACAAGTTGAAAAAGGCTATCCGTGGAGCGGTTGGGCATCGTAATTATATTTTACCAAATCCAGTACAGGCAAGGGTTTTAGCGGATTCTGGCCTGTTTAAGAGGTGTAATTCACCCCTTATTTTGTTTTCAAAAGCCTGCATCTTCCGGGTATTTTTACAGACGCAGGTTGTTTATCAGGATTTCGGACCACCAGCCAGGTTAAAAAAGGATTTACCATTTTCGCCTGGCAGGTATCACAAAAATAAGCCGCCTGCTTTTTTTATATCCCTCAATTTATCAATTATTTATGGCTGAAGGAAAAGTTTTCATCTTTGATACCACCCTCCGCGACGGAGAACAGGTGCCGGGCTGTAAGCTGAATACCAAGGAAAAACTGGAGCTTGCCCTCGAACTCGAGGATCTTGGCGTGGATATTATTGAAGCCGGCTTCCCGATCTCCTCTCCTGGTGATTTTGAATCGGTGAATCAGATCGCCCGGACCATCAAAAACGCGACGGTCTGCGGACTCAGCCGCGCTGTACAAAAAGATATTGAAGTGGCCGCCGAAGCCCTCCGGCATGCCCCCCGGCGCCGGATCCATACCGGGATCGGCACTTCCGATTTCCATATTAAATCGAAATTCAACTCCACCCGTGAAGATATCCTGGAACGTGCCGTACAATGTGTGAAATGGGCCCGGAACTTCACCGATGATGTGGAATTCTATGCCGAAGATGCCGGACGTACCGATAATGATTATCTCGCCCGTGTAGTGGAAGCCGTGATCAAAGCCGGAGCCACCACCGTGAATATTCCGGACACCACGGGATATTGCCTGCCTTCCCAATATGGCGCTAAAATGGCCTACCTGATCAACAATGTTCCGAATATTGATAAAGCGATCCTCTCCTGTCATTGTCATAATGACCTCGGACTTGCCACTGCCAACTCCATTGAAGGGGTGATCAATGGGGCCCGCCAGATCGAGTGCACCATCAACGGACTGGGTGAAAGAGCAGGCAATACTTCTCTCGAAGAAGTGGTGATGATCCTGAAACAACACAAGCACCTGGATCTGCATACCCGGATCAAAGCGGAAAGACTGAACCCGGTAAGCCGCCTCGTTTCAGATACCATGCGGATGCCTGTACAGCCCAACAAAGCCATTGTTGGGAGCAATGCCTTTTCACACTCCTCCGGTATTCACCAGGATGGTTTCTTAAAAGATGCCACCACTTATGAAATAATTAATCCGGAAGAAGTAGGCGCTGACAGTTCAAAAATTGTACTGACCGCCCGGAGCGGACGAAGTGCCCTTGCTTATCGCTTCCAGAAACTGGGATTCCAGTTTGACCGGAATGATGTAGATACCTTGTATAGTGAATTCCTGAAAGTGGCCGATAGTAAAAAAGAAGTGGAAGACAACGATCTCCGCCACATGGCGACTAATTATCAGCAAAAAACAACCATCGCATAATCCCTATAAATGGCTAAAACATTATTTGAAAAGATCTGGGAAAAACATGTGGTCAAAACGATTGACGACGGGCCCTCGGTATTATATATCGACAAACACCTGATCCATGAAGTAACCAGCCCCCAGGCATTCACCGGACTTAATAACCGCGGCATTAAGGTATTCCGTCCGCAACAGGTAGTTGCCACAGCAGATCACAATGTACCAACGCTCAACCAACACCTGCCGATCAAAGAAGAACTGAGCCGCAAACAGGTTGAAGCACTCGTGAAGAATTGTGCCGAACACGGCATCGAATTATATGGCCTTGGACACCCGTTCCAGGGCATTGTTCATGTTATAGGGCCTGAACTTGGATTAACCCAGCCAGGTATGACGATTGTTTGCGGTGACAGTCATACGTCCACACATGGCGCCTTCGGCTCCATTGCTTTTGGAATCGGTACCAGCGAAGTGGAAATGGTGATGGCTACTCAATGCCTGATGCAAAGCCGACCCAAATTGATGCGTATCACGGTAGATGGCACACTGAACAAGGGTGTGGTCTCGAAAGATATTGTCCTTTATATCCTGTCAAAGATCTCTGCCAGCGGCGCCACCGGATACGCGGTGGAGTTCGCCGGCTCAGCCATCCGCTCCCTGAGCATGGAAGCCCGTATGACCATCTGTAATATGAGTATTGAAATGGGTGGACGTTGTGGCCTGATTGCCCCGGATGAAACCACATTCAGCTATGTAAATGGAAGAAAATTTGCACCACAGGGTGCAGACTGGGATAAAAAACTGGCTGAATGGAAAACACTATTCACAGATGCGGATGCCGCTTTCGATAAAGAATACCACTTTGATGCGGCTGATATACAACCGATGATTACCTACGGAACCAATCCCGGAATGGGTATCGGTGTTACGGAAGCCATCCCTGCTGCGGATACCGTTCACGAAAGTGATCGTTCGGGCTTAAACAAATCACTGGCCTATATGGGTCTGCAACAAGGCGCTCCCATCAAAGGACAAAAAATCGATTATGTATTCATTGGCAGTTGTACCAATTCCCGTATCGAAGACCTGCGTATGGTGGCTTCCTTTGTAAAAGGAAAAAAGAAAGCTGATGAAGTGGAAGTCTGGATTGTCCCGGGCAGCAAGCAGGTGGAAGCGATGGCCATTGAAGAAGGGATCGACAAAGTATTTGAGGAGGCAGGATTTATTCTCCGTCAGCCAGGTTGCTCTGCCTGCCTGGGCATGAACGAAGACAAAATACCTGCCGGAAAATATTGTATCAGTACATCCAACCGTAACTTTGAAGGAAGACAGGGTGCGGGTGCCAGGACCTTACTGGCCAGTCCCCTGACTGCTGCAGCGGCGGCCATTACAGGTGTGGTATCGGATGTACGGGAATTAATGAACTAAGTAATGAAAGCACTGACTATAATACAAAGCCGTTTTGTACCAATCAATATCGAGAATATTGATACGGACCAGATTATACCCGCCCGTTTCTTAAAAGCCACCACCAAAGATGGATTTGGAAAAAATTTATTCCGTGACTGGCGGTATGAAAATGACGACGAATCTACTCCCCGGGCTGAGTTTCCATTGAATCAATCACAATATGCAGGCGAGATCCTGGTAGCCGGAAAGAATTTCGGTTGCGGTTCCTCCCGTGAACATGCCGCCTGGTCGATCCTGGATTACGGATTCAGGGTGGTGGTGTCCAGCTTCTTTGCTGACATTTTCAAGAACAATGCGCTGAATAACGGTGTACTTCCTGTACAGGTAAGCGATGCTTTCCTTGAAAAGATATTTGACCTGGGTCCTGAATCAGTATTACTGGTGGACCTGGAGAAACAAACTATCACGATCCTGTCCACCGGCGACAGCGCTTCCTTTGACATCAACAGCTACAAAAAAACCTGTTTGCTGAACGGGTATGATGATATTGATTATTTACTGAGTATGAAACCTGCGATTGAAAAATTTGAAACCGAAAGAGGATAACAACTATGAAAAAGAAAATTGCCGTAATTGAAGGAGATGGAATTGGTCCGGAAGTAACCAAACAAGCCATCCGTGTACTGGATGCGATTGCCGCTTCATTTAACCATGAATTTGAGTACAGCTATAACCTGATGGGAGCCGATGCCATTGACAAAACCGGCAATCCATTACCGGATGAAACCATTGAAACCTGCCTGAACAGCGATGCGATCCTGTTCGGCGCCATTGGCCATCCGAAATATGATAATGATCCCACGGCCAAAGTAAGACCGGAACAAGGCTTGCTTAAACTGCGCAAGTCATTACAGTTATATGCCAATATCCGTCCGGTCAGCACTTACTCTTCCCTCTTCCACCTGTCACCGCTGAAAAGCAAACAGATCGAGGGGGTGGATTTTGTCATTTACCGTGAACTGACGGGTGGTATATATTTCGGTAAAAAAGAAACAGCCGCCGATGGCTCATCCGCATTTGATGAATGCAGCTATACCCGCGAAGAAATCGAACGGATTGCCCATCTCGCTTTCCAGCATGCCATGACCCGGAAAAAGAAACTGACCCTGGTGGACAAAGCCAATGTACTTGAAACCTCACGGCTTTGGAGAAAAGTAGTACAGGAACTGGCCGCCCAGTATCCGGAAGTGGCGGTGGATTATATGTTTGTTGACAATGCTTCCATGCAGATCATTGTAAACCCCAAACAATTCGACGTCATCCTTACAGAAAACATGTTTGGCGATATCCTCAGTGATGAAGCCAGTGTAATCAGTGGTTCGCTCGGGCTGTTGCCTTCTGCCTCGATTGGTAAAGGCGCCGCCTTGTTCGAACCCATTCACGGTTCTTATCCGCAGGCAGCAGGCAAAGACATCGCCAACCCGATCGGCTCTATCCTGTCAGCCGCCATGTTGCTGGATCACCTCGAAATGAAAGAGGAAGCACAACTGGTGCGGGATGCGGTAAACTGGACTTTACTGAATTCGTTTGTAACAAAAGATATTGACCCTGTTAACTTCTATTTCACCTCCACCATTGGTGAACTGATCAGTGATTTTGTAAGTGGTAAAATTTCGGGTTCGGTGAATACGGAAAATATTGAGTTGAGAAAATCAACCATTATATAACAGGCAATACAACGAACGGTGGTTCGTCCACTGTGAAATAATTATTGCTTGCTGAGTTCTTTTATTGAAACGGCGGGTGTATATTTACGAAAGCATACATCCTTTATGTTGAAGAATTTTTTACATAGTCATCTTGCTCCTGTGGCCGCGATTATTATTGTGGTGGTGATTATTATTACTTCTTCAAACGGAGGTGGTGCCTGACAGTTAATTAAAAAAAACAAAATACAGCAACCCGCCTCCTGAAAGGCGGGTTTCTTTTTTTGGCCTCCCCAACCCCTCCAAAGGAGGGGCTTAAGAGTCTTAAAGAATAAATAATTATTTCGATCAGGAAAAACTGAAATCGTAAAAACAAAAAAAGTAAAATGGCTTCTTATTATAATGAACATACGGTACTCTGGCTGAATGGCGAATTTGTTAAAGCGTCCGAAGCAAAGATGGATTACTATAGCCAGTCCTTTCATTACGGCTATTCCGTCTTTGAAGGCATCCGTTCGTATAAGACAGCCAGTGGCGAAACAAAGATCTTCAAAGCGGAAGAGCATTATGATCGCCTCGAACAATCTGCCAACGCGTTGAATCTTCCTTATCACTGGAAAACTGAAGAGCTGATCCAAATCACCTATGAAGTACTGAAAAGAAATAACCTTCAGGATGCTTATATCCGTCCGGTAGTCTATGCACCGGCCAATATGAGTTTTGTAGTAAATACACAATCCTTTCTTGTGATTGAAGTATGGGAAATGCAGCCTTTCCTCGGAGACAAACTGCTGAGTGTAATGACCAGTTCATTTCAACGGCCCAATCCCAAAGGATTTAAGATCCATGCCAAAGCCGCCGGTCACTATGTCAACTCCATCCTCGCCAGCCAGGAAGCCAAGGCCGCCGGCTTTGATGAAGCGCTGCTGACGGATATGAATGGAAATGTGGCCGAAGGTCCGGGGGCCAATCTGTTCTATGAAAAAGACGGCAAGCTCTTCACCCCTGCCACCGGAAATATCTTACCCGGCATCACCCGTGCCACGGTTTTTGAAATCTGTGATACATTGGGGATCGCCGTGGAAGAAAAAGTAATTACCCTGGAAGAATTGAAGCAGGCCGATGCGGTCTTCTATTGCGGAACAGCGGCGGAAGTTATCGGTTGGAAAAAACTGGACGACACAGAATTTCCGCTCCCCTGGGAAGATAGTCTGAGCCGGATGATCCAGCTGGCTTATAAAAACAGGGTGATCGAAAAACAAACACAATTACAGACAGAACCGGCATAAAAACGGGAAGCCATAAGCGAAATAAAATAACATGAGCGAACTGAACAACTATTCGAAGACACTGACCCAGGACCCCACGCAACCTGCCGCACAGGCCATGTATTATGCGATCGGGTTCAAGGAAGAAGATTTCAACAAAGCACAGGTAGGTATTGTGAGTATGGGCTGGGATGGTAATCCCTGCAATATGCACCTCAATGACCTTGCTACAACCGTACGTGATAGCGTGAATGCCACGGATGGATTACTTGGATTACGGTTTTACACCATTGGCGTTAGTGATGGGATCAGTATGGGCACCGATGGTATGCGCTATAGCCTCGTTAGCCGGGATGTGATCGCCGACAGCATAGAAACCAATGCCGGGGCACAATACTATGACGGACTGATTGCCATTCCGGGTTGTGATAAAAATATGCCCGGTGCCGTTATGGCCATGGGCCGGTTGAACCGTCCTTCGATCATGCTTTATGGTGGCACAATTGCCCATGGACATTATAAAGGAGAAGACCTGAATATTGTCAGTGCCTTTGAAGCACTGGGACAAAAGATCGCCGGCAACTTAAGTGAAGGCGATTTTAAAGGCATTGTTCAAAATTCCTGTCCGGGAGCCGGTGCCTGCGGAGGAATGTATACGGCGAATACCATGGCCTCTGCCATAGAAGCCCTGGGCATGAGTTTACCTTTCTCTTCTTCCAATCCCGCCCTCAGTGAGGACAAACAAAAAGAATGTGCCGCCGCCGGTAAAGCCATTAAAGTATTACTGGAGAAAAATATCACCCCCAAAGATATCATGACCCGTAAAGCCTTTGAAAACGCGATTACGGTAGTGATGGTGCTTGGCGGCAGTACCAATGCGGTATTGCACCTGATCGCAATGGCCCGGAGTGTGGATCTTGATTTAACACCGGATGATTTCCAACAGATCAGCAACCGCATCCCTGTACTCGCCGACTTCAAACCTTCCGGCAAATACCTCATGGAGGATCTGCATAAACATGGCGGGGTTCCCTCGGTAATGAAATACCTATTGAAAAACGGCTTACTGCATGGCGATTGTTTGACAGTTACCGGTAAAACGGTTGCAGAAAATTTAGCAGGTGTTCCGGATCTTGATTTCAGTGCACAAGATATTGTTCGCCCCTTAGAAGAGCCCCTGAAAAAAACGGGGCACCTGCAAATTCTGTATGGCAATCTCGCGGAAAGAGGAAGCGTGGCCAAAATCAGCGGTAAAGAAGGAGAACGTTTTGAAGGTACTGCCCGCGTTTTCAACGGTGAAAAAGATTTAATCGAAGGTATCTCATCCGGTAAAGTAAAAGCAGGTGATGTGGTGGTGATCCGCTATATCGGACCCAAAGGTGCACCCGGCATGCCGGAAATGCTGAAACCCACTGGAGCAATCATTGGTGCAGGACTTGGAAAATCCGTGGCCCTGATTACCGATGGCCGATTCAGTGGTGGGACACACGGTTTCGTGGTGGGACATATCACGCCCGAAGCTTTTGATGGCGGATTGATCGGATTGGTAGAAGACAATGACCTCATCGAAATTGACGCGGTCAACAATCAACTGAACCTGAAAGTAAGTGAGGCCGTCATTGCTGAACGGAAAAAGAACTGGAAACAACCCGCCCTGAAAGCGACCAAAGGTATCCTGTATAAATATGCGAAAACAGTGAAACCGGCCGATAAGGGTTGTGTGACCGATGAGGACCTGTAAATACAAAGTACGAAGTACGAAGTTAGAAGTACGGAATACAAGTTCGAATTAAATGAGTTTATATATGCAAACATTTGCTCCTGAAAAAGAAACAACAAACAAACCTGCCGTGATTAGCAAATCCGGTTCACAAGCAGTGCTGGAAGCCTTTTTAGCGGAAGGTGTGGAGACCGTATTCGGTTACCCCGGCGGAGCCATCATGCCGATCTATGATGCCTTGTATGATTACAATGACCGGTTGAAACATATCCTCGTCCGCCACGAACAAGGCGCTATCCATGCGGCCCAGGGATTTGCCCGGGTAAGCGGACGTACGGGTGTGGTCTTTGCCACCAGCGGTCCTGGTGCCACCAACCTGGTGACCGGACTTGCAGATGCCATGATCGACTCCACCCCACTGGTTTGTATCACCGGTCAGGTATTTGCACATTTGCTGGGTACAGATGCTTTCCAGGAAACGGATGTAATTAACATCACCACACCCGTTACCAAATGGAATTACCAGGTAACGGATGCCACTGAAATTCCGCATGTACTGGCCAAGGCTTTTTATATCGCCAACAGTGGCCGCCCCGGTCCTGTACTGGTGGACATCACCAAGAATGCACAGTTGCAATTATTCGAATACAGTGGTTATGAAAAATGCACCCATATCCGCAGCTATCGCCCTAAGCCAATCGTTCGTAAAGAATATATTGAACAGGCCGCCGAACTGATCAATAAAGCGGAACGTCCTTTTGTCATTTTCGGACAAGGTGTAATCCTGGGCAAAGCAGAAAAGGAATTCAAACAATTTATTGAAAAGGCCGGTATCCCCGCCGCCTGGACCATCATGGGTATGAGCGCCATCAACACCGACCATCCGCTGGCGGTAGGTATGCTGGGTATGCATGGTAATTATGGTCCTAATGTACTCACCAACGAATGCGATGTACTGATCGCTATTGGTATGCGCTTCGATGACCGCGTTACCGGTCGCCTGGATAAATACGCCAAACAGGCCAAAGTAATTCACTTTGACATAGACCCATCCGAAATTGATAAAAATGTAAAAGCCGATGTACCGGTATGGGGTGATTGTAAAGAGACCCTGCCCCTGCTGACCAAAATGCTGGAGCAGAAAGTATATCCGCAATGGCTGCAGAAATTCAGGGATTACCAGCAGAAAGAAGAAGATAAAGTGATTAAGGAAGAACTCAATCCCACCGGCGATATTCTCACGATGGGTGAAGTAGTTCGTAACCTGAATGAACTCACCGGCGGCAATGCGGTGATCGTAACCGATGTTGGACAGCACCAGATGGTGGCCTGCCGCTATGCCAAATTCAATCAGAGTAAAAGTAATATCACCAGTGGCGGATTAGGGACGATGGGCTATGCACTCCCTGCAGCAATTGGAGCCTGTTACGGCGCACCTGACAGAACAGTAGTGGCCATCATTGGCGATGGCGGCTTCCAGATGACCTTGCAGGAACTGGGTACCATTATGCAGTTCAAACCCAATGTGAAGATCCTGATCCTGAATAACAACTTCCTGGGCATGGTACGCCAGTGGCAGCAATTGTTCCATGAAAAACGCTACTCCTTCGTGGATATTCAGAGCCCCGATTTTGTACAGGTGGCCAAAGGATTCGGCATTCCGGGCAAAAGCATTTCCCAACGATCCGAACTGAACGCCGCCCTGGAAGAGTTGCTGAATACCAATGGCAGTTTCCTGCTGGAAGTAATGGTGGGAAAAGAGAACAATGTATTTCCGATGGTGCCACAGGGAAGAGGAGTGGCGGAGATCGTATTAAGTAAGGAAGAAATCTAAAGAAGTAAAAAATCAAAAGTAAAAAGTAAAAAACATTAACAGGATACTTCAATAACGTATTGGTCAGCCCGGTTATGGAAAACAGACTTTCGCTTTTGAAAAAATGAAATAATATCAATAGGTTCCAAAGTAAAGAGATGGTCCCGCTTTAGGTGTCTTTTTTACTTTTGAATTTTGACTTTTGAATTAACACGCTATGCAAAAAAAAGAATACACGATCACGGTCTACACCGAAAACCAGGTGGGGTTATTGAACCGCATCGCGATCATTTTCTCTCGGAGAAAGATCAATATTGAAAGCCTGAACACCTCCCCAACTGAGGTGGACAGTGTTCACCGGTTCACCATTGTGATCAATGAATTTGAAGACGTGGTCCGTAAACTCTGCCGGCAGATTGAAAAGCAGGTGGAAGTGCTCAAAGCTTATTACAATACCGAAGAGGAAATTGTATGGCAGGAACTGGCGCTGTATAAAGTCCCCACCGATGTAATTGCGACGGAAGTAAAAGTGGAACGTCTCTTAAGAGAAAACGGGGCACATACGGTGGTGATCCGTAAAGATTATACCGTATTCGCGGTAGCCGGTCATCGCGAAGAAACAGAAGCATTAATCAAAGTTCTGGAACCCTACGGACTCATCGAGTTTGTCCGCAGTGCCCGGGTGGCCATTATCAAAGCCAGCCGCGGATTCCATGAACGTCTCAAGGATTTCGAAAAACAGGAACCCGGTGAAGAAGCC
>CAZLRY010000012.1:0-8304 GCA_964561675.1 uncultured Chitinophaga sp. | reverse complement strand
TCTAAACAACAACATAATCATGGCAAAATTAAATTTCGGCGGTGTAGAAGAAAATGTAGTTACCCGCGAAGAGTTTCCCCTCAGTAAAGCACAGGAAGTGCTTAAAAATGAAACAGTGGCTGTAATTGGCTACGGTGTACAAGGACCCGGCCAGGCATTGAACCAGAAAGACAATGGCATCAATGTAATCGTAGGTCAGCGTAAAAATTCCAAGACCTGGGATAAAGCAGTGGCTGATGGATTTGTACCCGGTGAAACCCTTTTCGAAATTGAAGAAGCGCTGCAAAGAGGTACGATTATTTGTTACCTGCTGAGTGATGCGGCCCAGATCGCTTTATGGCCCACGGTACAGAAACACCTGACACCTGGTAAAGCCCTGTACTTCTCACATGGTTTTGGTATCACTTTCAACGAACAAACCGGCATCATCCCTCCCAAGGATGTGGATGTATTCCTGGTAGCACCTAAAGGTTCCGGTACGTCACTGCGCCGGATGTTTCTGCAAGGGCGTGGACTGAACAGTTCTTACGCCATATTCCAGGATGCCACCGGCAAAGCTTTTGAGCGCGTGATCGCCCTGGGTATTGCAGTAGGCAGCGGTTATCTTTTTGAAACTGATTTCAAGAAAGAAGTATTCTCTGACCTGACCGGTGAAAGAGGTACCCTGATGGGCGCTATACAAGGAATTTTTGCAGCCCAGTTCCAGGTACTCCGCGAAAGAGGCCACTCCCCTTCTGAAGCCTTTAATGAAACCGTGGAAGAACTGACGCAGTCACTGATGCCACTGGTAGCCGAGAACGGGATGGACTGGATGTATGCCAACTGTTCCACTACCGCCCAGCGCGGTGCGCTTGACTGGTGGAAAAAATTCCGTGATGCCACTTTACCTGTATTCAATGACCTCTATACCAGTGTAGCAACCGGCGTGGAATCACAGCGTTCCATTGACAGTAACAGTAAAGATGACTATCGCGAAAAACTGGATGGAGAACTGAAAGAACTCCGGGAAAGTGAAATGTGGCAGGCGGGTCGGACCGTAAGAAGTCTGCGTCCTGAAAACCAGCCTAAAGCTGCTGCGGTTGCAACGGCTTCTTCCACCAAAGAAGTATTCAACCAACTGTCTGCTAAATCTGAATCAGTAGGATAATTAATTATGGAATCAACCGTGAATGAGACCAGGATGGATTTTGCAGCGGCACAACAGCGGCTGAAGAAAGTGGTGAAACGAACACCCCTTATTCTGAATGCCGGCCTGTCCAAAAAATACCAATGCAAAGTGTACCTCAAGCGGGAAGACCTGCAGGTGGTACGTTCGTATAAACTCCGGGGCGCATACAACATGATGAGTACCCTGCCTGCCGAACAACTGCAGCAGGGAGTGGTCTGTGCCAGTGCCGGAAATCATGCACAGGGTTTTGCCTTCAGTTGTAAAAAACTGAATGTAAAAGGCGTGGTCTTCATGCCCATCATTACACCCAAACAGAAAGTCAACCAAACCAAAATGTTTGGCGATGATAAGATCGAGATTAAACTCGTGGGTGATACATTTGATGACTGTGCCGTAGCGGCCCGGCAATTCACGGAAGAAAATAAAATGACCTTTATTCCCCCCTTCGATGATCTCCGGATCATCGAAGGCCAGGGAACGGTCGGATTGGAAATACTGGAAGACCTCACCGACGTTGATTTTCTCTTCATGCCAGTGGGTGGAGGCGGACTCAGTGCCGGAGTAGGCTCCTATTTCAAGACTTTTTCGCCCCGTACAAAAATCATCGGGCTCGAACCGGAAGGCGCCCCCTCCATGTTTGAAGCCCTGAAAGCCGGTCACCCGGTTACACTCGACAGCATTGACCGGTTTGTGGATGGTGCTGCGGTGAAACGTGTAGGCGATATCACCTTCCCCATCTGCAAAGAAGTACTGGACGATATGCACCTGGTACCGGAAGGAAAGATCTGCAGTACGATTCTGAAACTATACAATGAAGACGCCATCGTGGCCGAACCAGCCGGTGCTCTATCCATTGCCTGTCTCGATGACTATGCGGAGGTGATCAAAGGAAAAAATATTGTCTGTATCGTAAGTGGTAGCAATAACGATATTGACCGCATGCAGGAAATCAAGGAAAGAAGCCTGCAATATGAAGGGCTCAAACACTATTTCATGATCAGCTTTGCCCAACGCCCGGGCGCCCTTCGTGAATTTGTAAACAATGTACTGGGCCCCACAGATGACATCACCCGTTTCGAATACATGCAGAAGACCAATAAAGAAAACGGACCCGCCCTCGTGGGTATTGAACTGCAAAGCCGGAGTGATTATGACCTGCTATTGAAAAAAATGAGAGACTCCAATATCGGATTCTCCGAGATAAATAAAAACGACCAGTTGTTCGGATACCTGGTCTGATCCTTTATCCCAATCAATTTGTGGATAATTTAGAGCTGAATCCAATTTCCTGCTGAAAGCTTTTCCGTAATTTCAGTCGTTTGCTTGCAATATGAAATATAGTTAACGACTGTATTCACTTAACATTTAATTTTTTCACCTCATGGCAGGCAACCAGGGACTCTATCATCCTTCCTACGAACATGATGCATGCGGCATCGGCTTTGTAGCAAATATCAAAGGTCATAAATCTCACCAGCACATCTCTGATGCGTTAACCGTATTGGAAAACATGGAACACCGTGGTGCCTGTGGTTGTGAACAGAATACCGGAGATGGTGCCGGTATTATGATTCAGACCCCGCACGAATTCTTTTTTGATGAATGTCTCAAACTGGGTGTTCACCTGCCCTCTTTTGGTAAATATGCCGCTGGTATGGTTTTCTTTCCCAAAGAAATCAGGTTGCGGGAAGAATGCCGGGACATTCTCAATCGTTCGGCAGAGAAACTGGGGATTGAAATTCTGACCTACCGCAAAGTACCTGTCAATACCACCGGCATTGGTCCTACTGCCCTTAGTGTAGAGCCCGAGATCGAACAGGTGTTTCTCGCCTGTCCTGATCATATCAGCAACCCGGATGATTTTGAACGCAAATTATTTATCCTGCGCAACTACGCTTCTCACCTGATCAACAGCACGGTGAGAAAAGATGAGATCGGTTTTTATATCGCTTCCCTTTCGTATAAAGTGATTGTTTACAAAGGGCAGCTCACCAGTCACCAGGTACGCCAGTATTTTCCCGATCTGAGTAATAAACGCGTGGTAAGTGCTTTTGGCCTCGTACACTCCCGCTTTGCCACCAACACTTTCCCTTCCTGGAAACTGGCACAACCCTTCCGTTTCATTGCCCACAACGGGGAGATCAACACCCTCCAGGGAAATCTCAACTGGTTAAAGACTTCTGAAAAAGGATTTACCACGCCGTATTTCAGTAAGGAAGAAATGGAAATGCTGCTGCCTATTGTAACAGAAGGACAAAGTGATTCCGCCTGCCTCGATAATATTATTGAATTGTTGAGTCTCACCGGCCGCTCACTGCCCCATGTTATGATGATGCTGATCCCCGAAGCCTGGGACGGTAATGAGGATATGGATCCGGTGAAGAAAGCCTTCTATGAATTTCACTCCTCCTTTATGGAGCCCTGGGATGGTCCTGCTTCCATTTCGTTTACTGATGGTAAAATGATTGGGGCAACACTGGACCGAAACGGATTACGTCCTTCCCGTTATTGTGTCACCAAAGACGACCGGGTCATCATGGCTTCTGAAACAGGCGCACTGCCTGTTGATCCAGCCATCATCCTGGAGAAAGGCCGTCTGCAGCCCGGTAAGATGTTTGTGGTGGATATGGAAAAAGGAAAGATCATCAGTGACGAAGACCTGAAGAAAGAAATCTGCTCCCAGAAGCCCTATGGCGAATGGTTGAATAAATACAAGATCCGTCTGGAAGAATTGCCACAGCCACGGATCATGTTCACTCACCTTGAACACGACCAGGTATTCAAATACCAGAAAGCCTTTGGTTATTCCACCGAAGACCTGGATACCATCATCACCCCGATGGCCCTGGAGGGAAAAGAACCGATTGGTTCCATGGGTACCGATGTGCCGCTGGCCATTCTCAGTGATGAGCCCCAGCACCTGAGCAGTTATTTTAAACAATTATTTGCACAGGTAACCAATCCGCCCATCGATCCGATCCGTGAACGACTGGTAATGTCGCTGGCAACCTTTGCCGGCAACAACGGCAACCTGTTACTGGAAGATCCGCTGACCTGCCATAGTGTGGCATTAAAACATCCGGTACTCAGCAATTTTGAACTGGAGAAAATCAGAAGCATCGATACCGGCTTATTCCAGGCTAAAACCATCCAGTGTTATTTCAGGGCCGATGGAAAACCCGGTTCATTGAAACGTGGGGTGGAAAGGATCTGCGATTATGCGGAAGATGCCGTTAACGATGGATTTAAAGTATTGATTCTGCAAGACAGGGCCATCGACTCCAATCACGCCCCTATTCCATCATTACTGGCAACTGCAGCAATTCATCACCACCTGATCCGGAAAGGACTACGTGGACAGGTTGGGATTATTGTGGAAGCAGGAGATGTCTGGGAAGTCCATCATTTTGCCTGCTTAGTAGGTTTTGGTGCCACGGCGGTGAATCCTTACCTGGCACTTTCTTCTATCCGCGATCTGCTGGAAAGAGGGAAATTTCAGACCAGTCTTACAGAAGATGAACTGAAGAAAAACTATATCAAAGCTGTTAATGATGGCTTATTGAAAGTGTTCTCAAAAATGGGAATTTCCACCCTGCAGTCTTACCAGGGTGCACAGATATTCGAGATCCTTGGATTGAATAAAGATGTAGTGAATAAATATTTCACCGGGGCCACATCCCGTATTGAGGGAATGGGACTTGACGAGATCGCCAAAGAAGTGCTGGCCAAACACAATTTTGCATTCAGCAAAAAAGATATTCCGGCTGACCGCCTGCCCGTGGGAGGTATTTATCAATGGAAACGGAAAGGAGAATTTCATTTATTTAATCCACAGACCATTCACCTGTTGCAGCACGCGACAAAGATGAATGATTTTGCCACTTTTAAAAAATACTCCAAGGCTGTCAATGAGCAGGGAGAAAGAGCCTGTACGCTGCGTAGTCTTTTTCAATTCCGAAAAAACCGTCCTTCTGTTTCCATTGATGAAGTGGAAGCGCCAGAAAATATTTACAAACGCTTTGCTACCGGTGCTATGAGTTTTGGTTCGATCTCCTGGGAAGCCCATACCACATTGGCTATAGCCATGAACCGGCTGGGTGGACGAAGCAATACCGGTGAAGGCGGAGAAGACGAAAGACGGTATGAAAAACTCCCCAATGGAGATTCCATGCGCAGTTCGATCAAACAAGTCGCATCCGCACGATTTGGCGTAACCAGTTTATACCTTACAGAGGCGGATGAATTACAAATTAAAATGGCCCAGGGGGCCAAGCCAGGTGAAGGCGGCCAGTTACCCGGACATAAAGTGGATGACTGGATCGGACGGGTTCGTCATGCCACACCTGGTGTGGGACTGATCTCTCCTCCCCCACACCATGATATATATTCTATTGAGGACCTGGCGCAGCTGATCTATGATTTAAAAAATGCGAACCGTGCCGCCCGTATCAGTGTGAAACTGGTGAGTAAGGCCGGAGTGGGTACGATCGCTGCAGGGGTTACCAAAGCAAAAGCAGATGTGGTATTGATAGCTGGTCATGACGGAGGCACCGGTGCTTCTCCGGTCAGTTCCATCAAACATGCAGGTCTGCCCTGGGAATTAGGATTAGCGGAGACACACCAGACCCTGGTAAAAAATAAATTAAGAAGCCGTGTTGTGGTACAAGCGGATGGTCAGCTGAAAACCGGAAGGGATATTGCAGTGGCTGCTTTGCTGGGTGCAGAAGAATGGGGCATTGCCACAGCAGCCCTTGTGGTGGAAGGTTGTATCATGATGCGTAAGTGTCATATGAATACCTGTCCGGTAGGTGTTGCCACCCAGGATCCTGAACTGCGCAACCGGTTTAAAGGCGATCCTGATCACGTGGTGAACTTCTTTAAAATGATCACGCAGGAATTAAGGGAAATCATGGCCGATCTCGGTTTCAGAACCGTGAATGAAATGATCGGACAAGTAGACAACCTTGAAATGCGTGAAAACATTCAGCACTGGAAATATAAAAACATTGATTTGTCTGCCGTCTTGTACAAAGAACCCAATTCCATGTACACCACTTTATTCAACAGTGAGGAACAGGATCACGGGCTGGCCGAATGCCTTGACTGGAAATTGCTGAAAGCGGCCGCACCGGCATTGGAAAACAAGGAAAATGTGACGGGCACTTTTGCTATCAAAAATACAGACCGTACAGCCGGCACCATTCTCTCCAATGAAATCACGAAGATCTACCGCGCTGAAGGCTTACCGGACAATACGGTCCATTTCAACTTTACCGGAACGGCAGGTCAAAGTTTTGGCGCTTTCAATACGAGGGGTATAACGCTCGAACTGGAAGGTGATGCCAATGATTATTTTGGAAAAGGTCTGAGCGGGGCCAGGCTGATTATTTATCCGCCCAAAACGGCCACTTATACACCGGAGGATAACAGCATTATTGGCAATGTGGCCTTTTATGGTGCCACTTCAGGGGAAGCATTTATCCGGGGCAAAGCCGGTGAACGTTTCTGTGTACGTAATTCAGGAGCCAGCGTAGTGGTTGAATCAGTCGGAGACCATGGCTGTGAGTATATGACGGGTGGAAGGGTACTGATCCTGGGACCAACCGGACGGAACTTCGCGGCAGGAATGAGTGGAGGTATTGCCTATATCTATGATGTCAATGGCTTGTTTGCCGGCAACTGCAACAAGGAAATGGTGGACCTTGATCCCTGCGATCTGAATGATAAAAATGAACTGTTTACCATGCTGCAAAAGCACCTCGAATACACCGGGAGTACTGTAGCAAAATTCATACTGGGAGACCTCGACAACCAGTTACCTCATTTTGTGAAAGTCTTTCCGAAGGATTATAAAAAAGTGCTTCTCGGAAAAACAACATCGGTAAATCTGAAAGCATAAGGGTATCGTTTGAGGCAGGAAGAACTGACTACTAACTACTAACTACAAACTACTAACTAGTACCATGGGTAAACCAACAGGATTTAAAGAATTCAATCGCGAAACCCCGGGCAAGCAGCCGGTGGCGGAGCGTTTGAAACATTACAAGGAATTTGTTGAACGTTACAGTGATGAGAAGCTCAATGAGCAATCGGCCCGTTGCATGAACTGCGGCGTGCCTTTCTGTCACAATGGATGTCCGTTGGGAAATGTCATTCCTGAATTCAATGATGCCGTTTATCGTAAGGAATGGAAGGAAGCGTATGAGATCCTGGTATCCACGAATAATTTTCCGGAGTTCACCGGGCGTATCTGTCCCGCTCCCTGTGAAACGGCCTGTGTGCTGGGCATCAACCAACCCGCTATCACCATTGAGGAAATTGAGAAACACATTATTGAAATCGCTTTTGATAAAGGATTTGTAAAAGCCCGTAAACCCAATCTGCGTTCGGGTAAAAAAGTAGCCGTTATTGGCTCCGGTCCGGCCGGACTGGCCGCCGCCGCTCAGTTGAATTATGCAGGTCATAGTGTAACGGTTTTTGAACGCGATGAACAACCGGGTGGTTTATTACGGTATGGCATACCTGATTTCAAACTGGAAAAATGGGTGATTGACCGGAGAATAAAAGTAATGGAAGAAGAAGGGGTTACCTTCCGTTGTCATGCGAATGTGGGGGTAAATGTCAGTATCAATGATGTAGTGCGTGAATTTAATGCGATTGTATTAGCTGGCGGAAGTACAGTTCCCCGTAACCTGAATGTACCGGGAAGAGAACTGAACGGCGTGCATTTTGCGATGGATTTCCTGAAACAGAATAATAAGCGGGTAGCCGGAAAAGATTTACTGGCACATGCGGATATTGAAAGCAATATTTTAAATGAAGAAGTAAACGCCACTGGCAAAAATGTGGTCGTGATCGGTGGCGGCGATACTGGCAGTGATTGTGTGGGCACATCCAACCGGCATGGAGCAACATCCGTAACCCAGTTTGAACTTTTACCAAAGCCTCCGGCCGACCGGAATGATTTTATGCCCTGGCCCAGCTATCCGATGCTTTTAAAAACCACAACTTCCCACGAAGAAGGCGCTGACCGTAAATGGGCGGTGGCTACCAAAGAATTTATCGGGGATGAAAATGGAAAGCTGAAAGCGGTGAAGATTGTCGACCTCGAATGGAAGATCGTGGATGGTCGTCCG
>CAZLRY010000011.1:0-23384 GCA_964561675.1 uncultured Chitinophaga sp. | reverse complement strand
TATTGCTTCAACCGGCTCCAGCTCTGTGTTTCACCGGCGATCGTATTCGGATCAAAGGCGGGATTATTACTCAGCATATAACTGCCATCTCCCCGGCTCCAGGCATTGCTATAGCCACTGGTGAGTTCAACTTTATTTCCGCCATCATCTGTCCAGTTATCCACCCCACGCAGGTATTGACCAAATCCATCGGTGTCCGATGAAGGACTGCTACTGCCTGCATTTCTGGATTCCCAGCTGCGGATAATATTATCCCCGATCTCCTGCTGGGCCTGGTGACTGATCTGTATCTGTTTCCAGCCCTCATCCTGCGCATTGCGGGTAACCGCTGCAAAATAAGCCTGCACCCCGCCCGCCCATTGCGGATTGATACGGGCACTGCTGAAAAACGTACTCATGATTTTCCGGGCCATTGGCTCATTACCGGGCTTGTATTTGATCACCACCCGCATACTCACATAGCACTGGGTATTGGTGGACATCCCGCCTTGTGCGCCGGGTACCGAAACCAGCGTTTGCATCAGCGTGCAAAAGGCCAGCCCTTCTTTGCCTTCCTCAAACTGCAATAACCCTTCGGCCGCACTGCCTTTATGATTATACGCCGTATTGCCTCCCTGGCGAGCAGCCTGGGTCATCTGCATCGCTCCCGCATTCATTTGCTGTTGCAGGTCCTCAATGATTCCGGCCGATTTCACTGTTGCATTCAGATAGGGAGCCATGATTGTGATGATATACCCCGCGGCATCCTGTGGCTGTGCTATCGTGCAGGAATGCATCACAAAACCTTTCTGCATGGCATCCAGGTAAATGGGGTCATCACTCCAGTCAAATTGTGTAGCCGGATAAACAAACAGTTCATATTCCTTATCCGGTGAAACCGCCTGCACTGATGCCTGCAATCTGTCTGGCAAACATTTATTTGTAAAGTTCCAACTCACATCACTATTCACTGTCCAGCTCGCGGGTAATAAAAAGGAACTGACTTCGAGTGGTTGACTGAACCCCTGTTGATCCATCACCCGGAACCGTTTCAGGATCACATAGTCTGTTCCTTCCTTCATATTGGCAAGTGAGTTAGCCTGTCCGCTACCCCCTCCATTACCGGAAGCAGGTGAATCGCAGGAATGAATAAAACCAGAAAAAAAGACAATCAATAAAAATCTATACATGTTAATATTAATTTAAGTATCAGTTCACCACATAAATCGAATTTACAACCGAATTTGACCCCGGGTTTAACTGAACAGAACTACCATACGACCAGATTGTAGCTGTTAAGCTGCCACTGCCAAAAAAATCACGATATCCCCCGCAATACACTTTACCACCAAAAACAAATACTGATTTTACATACTCATACGTAGAGGAATTATTACTTAGTGCCACGGCCACTCCATTCTTCCAGTACATCGCCTTACCGGAGATACTTCCGCCTATATATACATCCCCGTTATTCACCATAACCGAATTGGATTCTCCGAAATCCGTACTGGTAAACCCACTCTTCACCCCGTTTTTCCAATATGCCGGACCGGTTATAGCCAGGGCAAATATATTACCAACCACGTGTATATCTGCCCCATTGACAGCTATACCATTTCCATAATAATTGGAAACCCCGTCACTCAGGGTAACCGCAGTTCCGTTTTTCCAGTATTTGGCCAAATCAGCCGTACTGGCCGAAGCCTCATATCCAACGGCATATACATCTGCACCCGATAATGTAATCCCTGTCGCAGAAGCCGATAAAGCCCCGTTCGTAAGATTTACGGCAACGCCATTCTTCCAGTATTTGGCTACCGATTTGCCTGCCGCATTATACTCTGTGCCCGAAACATACACATCGGTACCCACTACCGTCATCGTCCCCGTACTGGTTTGCCGGGTACCATCGGTCAGGTTGACGACTGTTCCATTTTTCCAATACTTCGCCATGGCGGTGTTGGTCCCGGTAGATTCATAGCCACAAACATATACATCGTTGCCTTGTAAAATGATTCCGGTGGCTACAGCATCTTTTGTTCCATCCGTTAGATCCACCGGTGTGTTGCCCCGCCAATAAGTGGCGATGGATTTTAGAGATGTGCCATTGTACCGGTAACCTGCCGCATATACAGTACCGGTAGTGTCATTGGTACTCCCATTGCCACCAGCAGCATTGTTGTCTTTCGAACAACCGGCAAACCATACACCAGCTAAAATAGTTAATAGTAATTTATACATAGTTTATTTTTTAAAACTGATCGATAGCCTGCCAACTATAGCTGCTGTTTTTTACCAGGTCCAGCATCAGATCCTGCATCGCAAATACAAATGGATTTTCTCCAGCCGACGGATCCGCCCTTGAATTGAGCAACAGGGCCACACACATCCCGTTGTTGTGCCGGAAAAAACCGGTGCGGGTGCCTGGCAAACTGCCATAGTTGTACCATAAATTTTCCGCACTCCAGATACCAATACCACAGGCATAAGATGAGAACACCGCTGAAGGGGTGGTGAGTGCGGTAATGCTGGCCGGGGACAGCATATCCGTGCGGGTACTAAAGCCATCAATGGCATTGATCAGGCGTAAAAGATCCGAAGCAGTGGATATGAGTCCGCCATCAGCATCCCTTCTGGGAAAAGCAATATTGTAGACAAAATTCGCATCCTGTCCCTGGCCATAATAGGAAACTTCATTGGCTTTTTTCTCTGCCGCTGTTTTTCCACTGATATCTGTTTGTGTAGCCCCGATCGGTGCCATGATATCTTCCTTGATAAAGTTGACATAGGATTTACCGGATATCTTTTCGATGATTCTACCGGCAATACAGAAATTGACATTGGAATAATCATATAGTGTTCCGGGCGCACTGGGATTCGGCCGGGTATTGATGATCCAGTCCAGCAGTTGTTTGTAGGTATACGAAGGATTCTGATCAATCACATCGCCCCCGGTGGATGCGCCCCAGGAACCGGATACATTCTGCAACAAGTGACGAACTGTGATATTGAGCAAATTACTGTTATAAGGTGCTGTTCCATAATCGGAGGCCAGCACTCCACCGGTGCCGAATACTTTGGCATCCAGTGAAAGACGACCATCCTGTACCAGTTTCAATATAGCGACACCGGTAAATGTTTTGGATACACTAGCCAGTCTGAATCTATGAGCTGGAGTCACAAGTTCATTGGTACTGGTATTGGCCTTACCATACCCTTTGATATACACGAGTTTTCCATTTTTGCTGATAGCCAGGGAGGCACCTGGCACATTGTAGGTACTCATAAACGTGGCCACTTTACTATCTACTGCAGCAATGTCTGCCTGGGTAGCGGGTACCGGATCTGATCCACCTCCGGACTTTGAACAGGAAAATAAAATACCGCTCAAAAAAAGCAACAGGAATGTTTGCAAGGATTTCATATCTGAATAATTAGTGTTTTAGTAAAACGGTTAAGGGCTTTGTAAAAATGGAGGGATTCCTTACGGTCCCGTATACTCCATTTGGATAGTTTTTTGAACGGGGGTCGTCCGGTAGTTTTACATAAATTGTATGATGAAACAGATTGGATACCTGCTTTTACCTGCGCTGATGGCATTTTGTACCGCCAACGGACAGTTTCCGGGTCTCGACAAGGCCCGGGAAGCGATTTACCGGGCAACCAGTGACCAGGAGCGCCTGAGCCGGTTGCAGGCTGCCTCCGTCCTTAAAAATTCAATGCCTGGTGATACGATCTATCTTTATGCAAAATGGGCGAAGCAACTGGCCCTGAAGCTGGGCGATAAAAAAGCGCTTGCCCGGGCTGAATACAGTCTGATCAGCGGGGATATTTCCAGCGGAAAGACGGACAGTGTTATTCCCCGGATCGACCGGAACAAGATCTTCACCGGAATAAAAGAAACCGATCCTGATCTTTTTTATAAAATCCAGTTATTAAAAGCCAATGTATTGAACCGAACCAGCCGGCTGAACGAGGCACAGGAACTGCAATTGCAATTACTCAAATCCGCGGAAAAGGAAAACAATACCCTTGCCCGCCTCTTTTTATTGAATTATGTGGGAGCCACCTATCTGAATACAACGGGACAGCGGGAAACAGCCCGAAAAACCTGGGAAAGCGGACTGGAGATTATCCGAAAGGCCAATAATCCGGATTATGATGAAATTGAAACCGTTCTGCTGTCTAACCTTTCCCTTTATTATTTCGGAAACTATTACGCCACCCCAACCCCTGAACGGTTTGACAGTTGCCTCAGTTTTCTGAACCGTACAATCGTCCTCTGCCGGAAAAGCGAGTCGATGGGCGTACTGGCTTCCACCCTATCGTACCGCGGAAATTTATACGGTCGCCAAAAAATGTATAAAGAAGCGGAAGCTGATTTTACAGAAACAGTGGCTATCCGAAATAAGATCGGTGATCCGTTGTATATATCTGAGGATTTAAAAAATCTTTCCTTTTTCTATTTTGAACGAAATGACCTGGATAAATGCCTGGCCGTGATCAATGAGGGGCTGCTTACTTGTGAACGATTTCATATCCGGGAAACGGTCCTTGATTTACTCAAATTGAAAGCCGGGGTCTATCAAAAGAAAGGGGACAATGCACAATATATAAAAGCACTTGAAAAACTGTTGCTGACGGGTGATACGATCTTCCAGGTCAGAACGGCTGAAAAAATCGCCAAACTTCAGACCGAATTTGACGTACAGAAAAAAGAAGCCCTGATCGCCAAACAGCAACTGGATCTGCTCAAACGGAATTTCCTGCTTTATGCGGCGGGAATCGCCACTTTCCTCCTCGCCCTGTATTTTGTATTCCGGTTCAGAAAATACAAACGGAAACAACAGCTGTTGATGGAAGAAAAGAAACAGCAACATGCGCTCCAGGTAAAAGAAGCGGAGGAAAAAGAACGAAAAAGAATCGCCGCCGAGTTGCATGACAACCTGGGGGTGCAGGCCAATGCCATCCTGTATAACAGCAGTCAGCTTGCTGCAGGATCGGGAAACCCGGTACAGATTGCCAATGACCTGCAGGAAACCGCGAAAGAAATGCTGTTGAACCTGCGGGAAACTTTATGGGCAATGAAAAATTCGGATGTGAATGCCGTACAGCTCTGGTTACGGGTAATCAACTTTATGCAGCAGATGGGCCGGCACTATACCGCCATCCAGTTTAAGGTAAGCGGCACGGCACCCAAAGACTTTATCATCCCGGCCAATCAGGCACTGCATATGGTACTTGTGATCCAGGAAACCGTGAATAATGCGGTAAAACATGCAGGAGCCGGCACGATCAGTGCGCATAGTACAATATATGAAAAGGGATGGACCATTGTAATTCAGGATGACGGCAGCGGATTTGACATCGGAAAAGCAATGGCGGAAGAAGACCGCTATGGACTCAAACATATTCAGGAAAGGGCATTGGCCGGTTCATTCATCTGTCAGCTTGAATCAATACCGGGCAATGGCACGAAGACCACCCTGCAGATCAGCGATAACCGGTAAAGCAAAGACCGGTGATGGCCGGAATACTGTTTTACTTCCTTATATTTAATTATGATCAGAGTAGCTATTGCAGACGATAAAGTATATAACCGGAAGGTGATCGCTGATAAGCTGTCACGTAGCAGCCTGTTTACGCTCAGCTTCCAGGCTGCGAATGGTAATGAATTTTTACAGCAGATGCGGGATCTGAAACCAGAGGAACTTCCGCATATTGTACTGATGGACCTGGAAATGCCGGAAGTGGATGGCGTGTCCGCCATCGGAACAGCTTCCGCGCTCTATCCTTCTGTAAAATTTGTCGTCCTGACCATTTTCGATGACGATGATAAAATATTCAGGGCGATCCGGGCGGGCGCCTGTGGGTATTTATTGAAGGAAGAAAGCGGGGAAGTAATTACCGATATGCTGCAACATCTTTGGGAAAACGGCGCCGGTCCGATTTCACCGAGCATTGCCTATAAAATATTGCAGATGGTGCAGCAACCGGCTCCTGCCGTGAATGATAAAAACAAAGCGGAGAATATTTTTCAGTTAAGTGAGCGTGAACTGGAAATCCTGCAGCTATTATGTGAAGGACTGGAATACAAAGAAATCGGCACCCGGATTTTCATCAGTGCCAATACTGTAAAGAAACATTGCATCAGCATATACCAGAAACTGCATGTTAACAGTAAGGCCCAGGCACTGCGGATTGCCTATACCAAAGGACTGGTGTAAATAGCAAAGCGTAAGGGATTAATCCAGTTCCCCGGCCTGCATCATTTTATAAATAGTACTTTTCCCGATATCCAGCGCATTCGCGGCAGCCACCACATCATTATTGTACTTCTTCAGGTATTGTTTTACAATATCACAGGTAAACTGTCGAAGCGTTTTCTGCTCACTAAGAAAAAAGTCCTCCCGCTTACCCGGTGCAAAAGTGATATCGGCATCCCGTATTTCATTGTCCTCACACATCACCACGGCCAGGTCGATTACCGCTTTGAGCTCACGTACATTACCCGGGAATGGATGACGCATCAGTTTGTCCTTTGCTTCCTGGCTGAACTGGATCGTGCCCAGGTTATTTTCTTTGGCAAACTCATCCGCAAAATGCTTGGCCAATAAAAGGATATCATTCTCCCGTTCACGCAATGGCGGCAGCACGATCGGCAAACCCATGATCCGGAAATAAAGGTCTTCCCGGAAATTGCCCCGTTGTACTTCCTGGGCCAGGTTTTTATGGGTGGCTGTGACCAGGCGTATATCAAGTTTTATTTTCTCATTGCCCCCTACCCGTACCACTTCTCTTTCCTGCAATACCCGGAGCAGTTTGCTTTGCAGGCTCAGATCCATTTCCGCAATTTCATCCAGAAAGATCGTTCCTGCGTTCGCTTCTTCAAACTTGCCAGGCTTGCGGGCTACTGCGCCGGTAAACGCCCCTTTCTCATGTCCAAACAATTCACTCTCGATCAGTTCTCGGGGTATGGCCGCCATATTTACCGCCACGAAGTTCTTTTTCTTCCGGTCACTGTTATAATGAATCGCTTTAGCCACCACTTCCTTACCGGTTCCGGTTTCCCCGTTGATAAGAATATTAATATTGGTCTTGACCGCTTTGGCAATCAGGTTAAATACTTTCTTCAGGCTTTCACTCTGCCCGATCATCGTTTTCTGAAACGAAAATTTCTGGCCCAGTTCTTCCCTTAGTTGTTCCACTTCTTTCTTCAATGACTGGGTTTCCCGGATCCGGATGATGCTGTTCCAAAGTAAATCCTTTGTCGCTTCATCTTTTACGAGATAATCATTCACGCCCATCTTGAGCAGATTAACAGCCACCGCTACTTCTTCCTGGGAACTGATGACAATGACCGGTACCAGTGGACTTAGCTCCCGGATCCGTTTAAATAATTCATCCCCGGTTATATCCGGTAAAGAAAAGTCGATCGTAACCAGGTCCGGTTTCAGGTGCATTTTGGCCAGGCAATCCTTCCCCGATTCAAAACGGGTTACTTTATAATCGGGATTTAAAGAAAGATGGTAATCGAGAATCTCCCCATACCAGGGGTCGTCTTCTACTATATATATATTATAGGCACTCATATTTACCGGATTTGGATACGATTTGATGATTTTCAGAAAACCAGTTCAATGTACAAATTTAGTTTCAATTACAATAATTGGAGACAATTCCATTAATTGGAAATTTTCGATCGTCCTCAGATACCTATCTGTTTGATTTTATGAGAGATATCTTTTGGCACCGGCTTTGGCAAGGATTAAAAAAAAATTTATGAATATTAATCAATCCGCCCCGTTTAATCTGGCATCTGACAACCTGAATTTGTTGGGATGGCAGCCCACTGATTTTTTAGATAAGAAACAGGTTTTCAGGAATAATCGCTAAGTCTTGTTAGCAGGAGATATATCAAAATAAGTACTTGTACTTAACAGGTATAGTGAAATAGTATTAATTAGAAAAAATGGGTCCTGTGATTGACTGTTCAAAATACAATACAACTGCCAAACGGCTGTTTATAACCAGTTAATCCGCATGATTCAACCCTGCGAAAAACTAATTCAAACCGTAAAACTAAAAGTATGAAAATTGCTATTGTAGGAAGCGGGTACGTCGGCCTTGTTACCGGCGCCTGTTTTTCAGAAGTCGGCATCAATGTAACCTGTGTGGACATTGATAAAAAAAAGATAGAAAATCTCAATAACGGGATCATCCCCATTTTCGAACCCGGACTGGAGGATATGATTAACCGTAATGTAAAAAAACAACGCTTATCATTTACTACCGACATCAGGGAGGCCATTAAGGACTGTGAGGTCATTTTTATTGCAGTCGGAACCCCTCCGGATGAAGACGGAAGTGCGGATCTGAAATATGTGCTTTCTGTAGCCCGCGATTGTGGCCGGAATATGAACGACTATATGCTGATCGTTACAAAAAGTACGGTACCGGTAGGCACATCTGAAAAAGTGCGTAAAGCGGCCCAGGAAGAACTGGATAAAAGAAATGTCAATATTCAATTTGACGTGGCATCCAATCCTGAATTCCTGAAAGAAGGGGCTGCTATTGATGATTTCCTGAAACCGGACCGGATTGTGATCGGCCTGGAGTCCCCGAGGGCAGAAGAACTGATGAAAACGCTCTACAAGCCGTTTACGTTGAATGGTCACCCGCTTATATTTATGGACATCACTTCTGCGGAAATGACCAAGTATGCCGCCAACTCCATGCTGGCTGCGAAAATCAGTTTCATGAATGATATCGCTAATTTATGCGAAATCGTGGGTGCCGATATCAACCTCGTGAGAAAAGGAATTGGTTCTGATTCCCGCATCGGTAACAAATTCATCTATCCGGGTATCGGGTATGGTGGTTCCTGTTTTCCCAAAGATGTGCAGGCCCTGATCCGTACCGCCGGTGAATACAATTATGAACTGCGGGTACTCAAAGCCGTTGAAGCGGTTAACAAGGACCAGAAAATGGTGATTTATAACAAGATCATGAATTATTTCGACGGCGATATCCAGGGCAAAACCATTGCCATCTGGGGACTTTCCTTCAAACCGCAGACCGATGATATGCGGGAAGCACCCTCTTTAGTGATCGTGAATATGCTGCTGGAAGCCGGTGCCAACGTAAAAGCCTACGATCCGGTAGCGATGAAAGAAGCCCGTCATCATTTCGGCGAAACGATTTCGTATGTGGAAGATCAGTACGAAGCCCTGATTGATGCCGATTGCCTGGCGATCCTGACTGAGTGGCCGGAATTCAGGGTGCCGAACTTCAAAATCATTAAAAAATTACTGAACAACGCGGTCATCTTTGATGGTCGTAATATTTACGACAAGGTGGAAATGAGCCGTTATGGATTCAACTATTATTGCATTGGTGTTCAAACCAGCACGAAACAAACTACTGAACTAGTATAATCCACCGGGAGGCATTCCTTACACCAGGAATGCCTCTTTTAATTTAATTTATGAACCGTAAAAAAATACTGGTTACCGGTGGCGCCGGTTTCCTGGGATCGCACCTGTGTGAACGTTTGCTGAATGAAGGGAATGAAGTGTATTGTCTCGATAATTTCTTCACCGGGCAGAAACAGAATATTGTCCATTTGCTGGACAACCCTTACTTTGAACTGATCCGGCATGATGTAACGGCTCCATTTTTTATTGAAGCCGATGAGATTTATAACCTGGCTTGTCCGGCCTCACCCGTTCACTATCAATATAACCCCATTAAAACGATGAAGACTTCCGTAATGGGAGCGATTAACATGCTGGGGCTGGCCAAACGGATTAAAGCTAAAATCCTTCAGGCTTCCACAAGTGAAGTATATGGAGATCCGAAAGTACATCCGCAACCCGAAGCATATTGGGGCAATGTCAATCCGATTGGTGAACGTTCCTGCTATGACGAAGGTAAACGGGCGGCTGAAACCCTGTTTATGGATTACCATAAACAGAACGGGGTGGATGTAAAAATCGTCCGCATCTTCAACACCTATGGTCCCCGCATGCATCCCAACGATGGCCGGGTGGTATCAAACTTTATTGTACAGGCCCTGCAGCAGAAAGACATCACCATTTACGGCGAAGGCAATCAGACCCGTAGTTTTCAGTATGTGGATGACCTTATAGAAGGAATGATCCGGCTGATGAATACGCCTAAAGGATTCACCGGCCCTGTTAATATCGGCAACCCGAATGAATTCACCATCCGTGAACTGGCGGAACAGGTGATCAGTCTGACCGGTTCAAAATCAAAAATTGTAAAAATGCCCCTGCCTTCCGATGATCCGATGATGCGGAAACCGGATATCAGCCTGGCTAATAAAGAACTGAACTGGAATCCCAATACACAGCTGGAGGAAGGTTTGCTTAAAACCATTGAATTTTTTAAAACAGTAATCTGATTAACTAAATTCTGACTGCCCGTATTCCTTAACAAAAGAGCTGCCCTTAAAAACGGGCAGCTTTTTTATTTCACCCCTCCTGATGCCTTACTAACCAGCTTTTTATCATAAGAAAACAGTTTCCGCAAAATGGAAAAAATTCCGCAAAGTAGACCGTTGTGAAAAATGGCACTAACATATATAATTGATATACAATTACTTAATTGACATTTCTTTCTGGCACAGGAATGGACTTACTGGAGCAGATCAATTTTAAATATCAATTATGCCTGAAAAATTATACAGTCTGGACCTGGTGAAAAAGCTGGCCCACAACAACAAAGAGGTAGTTCATAAACTGATTAACGTCTTTATGGAACAGGCGCCTGCATCTCTCAGAGATATTAAATCAGCCTACTACTCAAAAGATTATGCCGCAGTCAGCACACTGGCGCATAAAATAAAACCTACGTATGGATACTTTTCCGTCCATGGAACGGAAAAAGATTTAGAACTGATTGAAATGTTATCGGCCATTGAGTCGCCATCACCGGAAATAGAAGAAATAATCATTAAGCTGGAGCAAGCGACCCGGATGGTGGTGGCTGAAATGAAAGCTGACCTGAACTAATTAGAAGCACTTATTGAACCTAAGAACTAATAACTAGTTACCACAAAAACCATTGATTAAGAAACATTACACATCAAAAAAATCGTTACTTAGATGAATCCTATACTTAGCGAAAACGTATTGCAAAAAGCAAAGCGAATCCGTAAATCCAATAATATGAAAAAGACCATCCTGGTCCTTGATGATGAATCTATCATCGGACTACTGCTTGAAAACTTCCTCTCCACCCAATTCGAAGTAAAACACATTGACAATGGCCATGATGCCCTTGAATGGCTTGAACTCAATCTTCCGGATCTTATCATCTGCGATATTGAAATGCCCGGCATGAGCGGTTTTGAGTTTCTGGCTCAGGTACGTCAGCGTGGCTTTACCCGCCACACGCCGTTTGTCATGTTATCCGGAAAATCGGAAAGCAAAGAACGGATCAAGTGTTATCAACTGGGTGCTCAGGATTACCTGACCAAACCCTTCAATCCGGAAGAACTTTTAGAAATCGTCAAGAAAAATCTCTTCCCTATTCACTTTTCTATCGCCTGGTAAAAGTAACCCCTGCTCATGAAATCTTCATTATCCGTACTGTATGTCGGCAATAACCCCGACTATTTTCACCCGGTTGAAAACAACGGGGAAATTGAACTGAAAACCGTCTCCTCCTCTGTTCGCGGAATAAAACACCTGTCAGAGGGAAATAAGGCGGATGTCATATTCAGCGACTTCAACTTGTCAGGATCCAATGGCCTTTTTTTCTTTGACTGGATCAGGACACAACCCGAATATGATAAAGTACCGTTTATCCTGCTCACAAAAGAATTCAGAAGTGAGATCTATAAAAAGGCCTTTCAGAAAAAGATCGATGACTATTACTCCCAGTCACAACAGATACCAGAAAATATCAGCAACCGGCTCCGGTTTCTGATAAACTTCAAGAGGAAGAAAGGAGTATATGTGGAAGAAAAAGCGAATGCCAGATTCAATATGCCGCTTTCCAAAAGGCTGTTTGATATTGTCGTTTCCGGCACGGCACTGCTCCTGCTTTCCCCGGTATTATTACTGGTCATCCTGGCGATCCGGCTGGAATCTAAAGGAAAAGTGTACTACACATCCAGACGTGTCGGCAGAAAACCCTTTGATTTCTATAAACTCAGATCTATGCGGACCGGTGCCGACAGCCAGTTAAAAGCATTGGCCAAAAAAAGGAACCAATATGCCGATACTTCTGCCAATACAGAAATTGATTTTACGCTTCCCTGTCCGAAATGCAGCAATATGCCTGATGGTCAGAGCTGTTCCCCTATCCTCTACATAAAAGAACACGCGATCTGTGATTTCTGGCATAATGAACAGCAGAAAAATGTAGCAGCTAAAAACGCTGTATTTGTAAAAATCAAGGATGATCCGCGTGTTACCCGCGTGGGAAAATTTATCCGGAATACCAGTATTGACGAATTACCTCAGCTCATCAATGTGCTGAAAGGAGACATGTCCATCGTAGGCAACCGGCCACTGCCTGTTTATGAAGCAGAACAACTGACCCGGGATGACCTGTCCAAACGATTTCTCGCTCCTGCAGGCATCACCGGATTGTGGCAGGTGGAATTACGGGGCAAAGGCGGGGTGATGTCAGAAGATGAACGCAAGCGCCTGGACAATGAATATGCCGAACATTTCAAAGACGGGAATTATTCCTTCTGGTATGATGTGAAACTGATTTTGCGTACGATCCCGGCTATGTTTCAGAAAGACTCCGTGTAATTTTTTCAAACCACCAAAATGAAACTACTTTCCTTATACATCGTTTTACTGCATATGATACTTCCTGTATCATGGCTGCAGGCACAATCAACTGATTCAACCACGGTTACCCGGCGCGACAGTGTGGTTATTTTTCCTCCGCTCAGTGATCTGATTGACTCAGCTATAAAATATCATCCCGGCATCCGGTACCGTGAATATGAAGTAAAAGTAAAGGAGTCCAACCTGATATCCCAGCAAAACAACTGGACCCGGAATATGGGTGTACAGGCAGATAGCCGGTATGGTACGTTTGACAATTTCTCTGCCAATGATAATGGCCAGTTCACCACACTGCTGAATACGACCAACAAACAGTTCAACTACGGATTTGGAGTGTATATGAAGCTTCCGATTTATGATCTTCTCAACCGGAAGAACCAGTTAAAACAAGCGAAAAATGAAGTGGAAATGGCACGCAGTCTTGGTGAAGTTCAGGAAACAGAAATCCGCCAGATGGTCATTAAGCAATATCAGGATGCCCTGCTCCGGCAACGGCTGATCCGGATTAAAGCACAAAACCTGGGGAATGCCCGGGTGAACATGGAAATGGTGGAAAAAGAATTCCGCAACGGAATCATACCTGTCAGTGAATATGCCCGTATCTCCGATATCGTATACCGGGCCGAAACCGATTATGAACTCGCAAAAACTGAATTTATAACGGCAAAATTATTATTGGAAGAAATAGTTGGATTTAAATTTTAATTAAGGACTGCACGAATGAAAATCATAGAACTGATACGAATGATCCGGAAACACCTGGTACTGCTGATTTTAGTATCAGTAGTAACCGCAGTGCTGGTGACCGTGTTGACCCGTAACCCAAAACTCACTTTTGCATCCAAGACCACGTTATATACCGGTCTGGCAACCGGATCCACCGTGGAAATGGATAAAGCCTATAATTATGCCCTGACCAATACCTCTTTTGATAACCTGATAAACATTATTAAATCAAGGGAGACCCAGCAAAATGTGGCGATCCGTTTACTGAGCCAGCACCTGCTTCTTCCGGAACCTGATCCGAAATACATCTCAAAACAATCCTGGGATGAGTTGAAAAAAATCACTCCGGAATACATTTATAGTTATGTGGCGAAAAGCAAACCCGCCACCAATATAGCAGCCGATACAACACCGGTAAAACCTCAAATCAAAGGCGATAGTCTTCGTACCAGAAGAACCTACATACAACAGGTTGATTCGTCGCAGATCCTCTATAAATCCGGTTTGTTCCCGTCCTCTGTCAACCGGCTTGATTTCGAAAAAACCGTATACAACCTGACGCAACTGATGCATAGCAGTGACACCAACTTTGTGTACAAACTGCTGAACTATACCAACCCGCACTATTCCATTGCAGCTATTTCAGGTGTAAAAGCCGAACGTATCGCCAGCAGTGACCTGGTTCGCCTCAGCTTTGAAACGGATGATCCGGGTATCTGCCAGCAGACCCTCGCTATCTATTCCGAAGTATCCATCAACAACTTCAAAAATATTAAGGAAAACAGATCTGATGCCGTGGTGAAATATTTTGAATCACAGCTGAAACAGGCCGATGATAAACTCAAAGATGCGGAAGATGACCTGCTCGCCTTCAATAAGTCCAATAATATCATCAACTACTACGAACAGAGTAAAGCGGTAGCGGTGGTAAAAGAGGATATGGAAGTGGATTACAACAACAAAAAAGCCCAGCTGGCAGGTATTGAAGCCGCCACCCGCAGACTGGAAGACAAACTGAATATCCAGCAGGTAGTGCAACTGAAAAGCGGTGTGGTCATGGATAAAAAGAAAAGACTAAGTGAAGTAAATTACCTGATCGCCGAGGCCGAAGCCGATAATAAAGAAGAGGGACCATTGAAAGCCCTTCGGAATGAAGCCAGTGTATTGAAAGAAGAAATCCGGAAAAACGTAGGGGATCTCTACTCCTACCAGAATACCACGGATGGCTTGCCGGTGAGTAAAGTACTCAATGAATGGATCAACAGTGTGGTAGAGGCCGATGACCTTCGGGCCAGGATCAGGGTAATGGATCAGCGTAACCGCGATTTTCAGCAACAGTACTCCATTTACGCCCCTGCCGGTGCACATATCAAAAGAATTGAACGGGAGATCGCGGTATCCGAACAAGGTTACCTCGAAATTCTGCACGGGTTAAACCTGGCTAAGCTTAAGCTCCAGGACAATGAATTGTCTTCGAACCTGAAAGCCGTTGATTTGCCTTTTTATCCATTAACACCCACTCCTACCAAACGAAAAGTGCTGATTATTGCAGGTGCTCTTGTTGCCGGAATGCTTGTACTGGGCGTGATACTCGTACTGGAGTATTTTGACGAAACACTGAAGAACTTAAAAAGAGCGGCAAAAACACTTCAGCTTCCGGCACTGGGAATTATACCTAAAATATACCTGCATCCGGAAACCTTAAATTTCCCTTATATCCAGAACCGTTTACAGGAATTGACCCTGCAGAACATGGAACAGTTTTTCGGATTGAATACTACTTCCAAAATCACCAAAACAATCCTGTTTGTCAGCACACAGGAAAATGAAGGGAAAACCACCCTGGCAGGTAACCTGGCCCTGAAACTGAATCAACAAGGCAAGAAAGTCATTGTCTTAAACTATACCCGCCAGCCGAAAAACAGTACAAAGCGCGCAAAGTTCCCGATTTTAAGCCGGCTGCTCGGATACAGTGATCCACGGATTGATTATAACAGTCCATTCCTGGCGGCCCCCGAAAGTTATTTGCCAAAAGACAGCTGTTTCACATATTCGATCAATGATGATTTTTATGCCAGCCGTTCGTATACAGATATCCTGGAACAAAATGGTATCCAGCTGTCCTTTGTACCCGACTATGTGCTGATCGAACTTCCGGCCCTGCTCGCAAAAAACTACCCGACCGAACTGATGGCCAAGGGCGACCTGGTGGTGCTCATATGCCGGGCGAACCGGATCTGGACAGCATCCGACCAGCTGGCTATTGATGGTATTCAGCCTTTAACCGGTAACAAACTTCATTTTATTATAAATGGATCACAACTGAAAGAAGTAGAAGCTG
This sequence comes from uncultured Chitinophaga sp., assembly GCA_964561675.1. Lineage (GTDB taxonomy): Bacteria > Bacteroidota > Bacteroidia > Chitinophagales > Chitinophagaceae > JJ008. The sequence continues at coordinate 7,502 of CAZLRY010000011.1, read as the reverse complement.
TCATCGGTGATTTACCTAAAAAAAGAAGTGTGATCCGGAAAAAAATAAAAAACCTGTTCCGATTTCAGTTCTTCTCAAATAACCGCATTTAACTAAACGAAGTGAAAAAAGCCATCCAAAAAATCATCCGGGAAGATAACTTCCTCTCCTTAGCCGGGAACCTGGTGATCGCAGCCGCCGGACTCGCTGGCTTTGCTATACTGGCGCGCAGTCTGCAGCTGAACCAGTTTGGGGAATGGATGCTTTTTATTTCCGCCGGCTCCTTTATTGAAATGTTTCGCTTTGGTATCACCAACACCGGACTGGTTCGTTACTTATCCGGTGCTGATGAGACCTCCCGTATAAAACTGATTGGGTCCAACTCGGTCATCAGCCTGATCAGCTCACTGATCATCATTGCCCTCCTGGTTGTCTGCAACCTGCTGTTCCATGCGCCATTGGAAAAAGCAGGCTATGGCTTATTCTTTACCTGGTATCCTGTACTGGCGCTCGTGAATCTGCCCTGGAATAATGCACTGGTGTTGTTGCAGGCTGACCGGAAGTACGGGAAAATGCTGCTGATCAAAGCCATGAACAGTATTCCTTTTTTAATCGTGGTAATCATCAATTACTTCACTTCTTATTTTACCCTGACTCAACTGGCTATTGCCCTGCTGATTATCAATGCGCTGACCTCCGCGATCAGTCTCGCTGCCGGTTGGGACGGCATGCGTTACATTTTTAAAGCCTCCCGTGCCTCTACAAATACCCTGCTTCATTTTGGAAAATATACCACGTTTACGCTTATTGGCACCAACCTGCTGCGCAGTGCTGATTCCATTATTATCAGCCTCAGTCCGATGGGGGTGAATGCAGTGGCGCTTTACAGTATTCCGCTGAAGCTGACCGAACTGCAACAGATTCCCCTCCGCAGTTTTGCTGCCACGGCTTTCCCCAAAATGTCGAAAGCCAGTATCCATGGCAAAGTGGATGAACTGAAAAAATTATTTTATACCTATACCGGTGCCATCACGTACCTGTTTGTAGGTGTCAGCCTCGTTACGTTTGTATTCGCAGATTTTTTTGTACTGCTGCTGGCGGGCAAATCATTCCTGCAAAACAATCCGGATGCCAATCAGGCTATCACCATTGTCCGCATTTTCTCGTTGTATGGCTTACTCTTACCGCTGGACCGCATGACAGGTATCGGGCTTGACAGTATCAATAAACCGGGTGTAAATGCGCTTAAAGTACTGATCATGGTACTGGTCAATATTGCCGGTGACCTGATTGCCATATTTGTGTTCAACTCCCTGTTGCTGGTGGCTATTTCCTCTATTCTTTTTACCATCATGGGCATCTGGCTGGGCATGTATTTCCTGAATAAAGAACTGCACCTGCGCTACCGGGATATTTTTTCCGCAGGTGTACAATTTTATAAATCCATTCTAAATAAAGTTTCAGGTAACCGTTTAATGGTGCCTGTCAGCAGATAATTAATTAACCTGATGACAACTGGTCAGCATATAAACCCTTTTGAATACAACACCGGCTCTTCCCGACTGTCGAGTCCGCGTGCGGTGTTGCTGGTGTTACTGATCATTTCAGTCCTTGCATTCCTTTCGGCTAAAATGGGTATGAGCAGTTTTGCCCTCAGCGTCGGCCTGCCCCTTTTCCTGGTCTATGGTTATTTCCTGTTTACCTGGCCGGTCATCGGCTTATATACAGCCATCGCCTTAAGCTTTGTACTGATCGGGGCCGGACGATATGTAAAAGATGTACCGGTCGGTCTGGGACTTGATGCTGTACTGATTCTGACGTTTATCGCGTTGTTCATCAATAAGTTCAAAGAAAAAGTGGACTGGTCTCCGGTCAATAAGGATATTACTTACCTGTCATTGATCTGGTTTGGGTATTCATTGTTTCAATTAGTGAATCCGGAATCTCAAAGTGTGGCTGCCTGGTTCTCCGGACGTGGAGTGGCCCTGTATATGTTCCTGATGGTACCATTAACACTGCTCCTGATCAATACCAACCGGAAACTGGATATGCTTCTTTATGTATGGGGTGCCCTTTCCATATTGGCCTCGCTGAAAGGAATTATGCAGTTACAGATCGGGCTGGATGCAGCCGAACAGGGATGGCTGGATGATGGTAATGCAAAAACACATGTGCTTTTCGGAAAACTCAGGGTCTTCTCTTTTATGAGTGATGCCGGTCAGTTTGGCGGCAACCAGGCTTACTCTGCCGTGGTGTCCTTTATTTTCTCCCTGGCACAAACCGACCGGAAAAAGAAATGGTTCTTCCTTGTAGTATCATTACTGGCCTTCTATGGAATGATCATTTCCGGCACCCGTGGTGCGATCAGTGTACCGCTGGCTGGTTTCATGCTTTTCTTTATTCTCCGCAAAAATATCCGCGTACTGAGTATTGGAGTGGCCATCCTCGCCGTGGTGTTTATCTTCTTTAAATTCACCATGATCGGACAAGGCAATGACCAGATCCGCCGGATGAGAACTGCTTTCGATCCCAATGATGCTTCCCTTCAGGTAAGACTGGATAACCAACGTTTACTCAAACGCTACCTGGCTTCCCGTCCCTTTGGCGGTGGTATCGGCCATGGCGGGGTTAAAGCACAAAAATACCTGCCTAACGCTTTTCTCTCACAGATTGCTACCGATAGCTGGTATGTACTGGTATGGGTGGAGATGGGCATCATCGGCTTACTAATGCACCTGTTTATACTCTTCTATACGCTGATCCGGGGCACCTGGATGGTGATGTTCCGGCTGAAGGATCCGAAACTGAAACTGAAAATAAGCGCCCTGATTGCAGGACTGGCCGGTGTAATGGTCGCTTCGTATGGAAATGCCGTATTAGGTGCCATGCCGACCGGTATGCTGATCTATACTTCCATGGCAATCATACTGAATGCAAAAGCCCTTGACAAGAATAACAATGAACCAGTACCTGTACCGATAAAAAAACAATACTGAACATTAAAGCCCCTATGATATGACAACATCAAAAACAGAAAAATTGAAAAGCAAGGATTTTATTATAACCGGACTGCAGACCTGGGATATTCCAATCGGCTCTAATGCCATCGATATCGCCAAAGAGATAGCAAAAAATAACCGGGTGCTCTATGTTAACAGTCCCCTGGACATGATGACCATGTACCGTAACAAAAAAACTGCAGAGAATATACATCGCCTCGAAGTGGTCCGGAAAATTAAAAACCCGATCCGGAAGATCAGTGAAAACCTTTGGGTACTCGACTTCCCGTTTTCAGTCTGGTCAGTGAATGGCTTTCCCGATGGGCCGGTCTTTGATCTGTTCAACCGGAGAAACAACCGGCGGATATTCAACTATGTCAAAAAAGTGGCGGCAGACCTGGGCTTCGAAAACCCGGTACATTTTATTGACAATGACATCTACCGTAGTTTTTATGCCAAAGAGATATTAAAGCCCAGCCTGTCTGTCTATTACCGCCGGGATAACCTGCAGCCCTTTGCCTATTGGAAAAAACATGTGGCCCGGCTGGAGCCTGCCCTCATCGGTAAAAGCGACCTGGTAGTTTGCAATTCTCCTGAGCTGGCCGATTTCTCCAGGCAATTCAACCAGAAGAGTTTTGATGTAGGCCAGGGGGTGGATCTCTCGGCTTATGATCCCGATATTATTTTTCCGCTTCCTGCTGAGCTGGCCTCGGTGCCCGGACCCATCATCGGATACATTGGTGATATCAATAGCCTGAGACTGGATCCCGACCTGATCTATGAACTGGCGAAAGCCCGTCCGCAATATTCATTTGTGATGACCGGACGTGAAGACAAAGTATTCGCCGCGCATGCCCTGCATAGTCTGAAGAATGTACACTTTACCGGCAGTATCCCTAAAGACAGGGTGCCCGAATTTATGGCCGCTTTCCAGGTATGCCTGAACCCGCAACTGATCAACGAGATCACAATCGGCAACTATCCCCGTAAAGTAGATGAATACCTCGCAATGGGTAAACCGGTAGTGGCTACAACAACGAACACCATGCAGCTTTTCAAAGAACATGTATACCTGTGCAAAAATGCAGGTCAGTATATGGTGGCGGTTGATAAAGCATTGACCGAAGACAATGAGCAGTTACGTCAGCAGCGTATTGCCTTCGCCCGTTCCCATTCCTGGGAAAACAATGTCCAGAATATTTATCATCAGATTCAACAAACCTTAAACTAATCAATATGAATTACAGAAACATTTCCGACCTCAACAAAATCATTCTGAAAAGACTGAGCATTATCCCCCGGGACATCGACCTGATCGTAGGCGTACCCCGCAGTGGCATGATGCCTGCCAACCTGTTGGCCCTTTACCTGAATAAACCGTATACCGATCTCCACTCCTTTATCAATGGATATATATATAAAGCGGGTGCCAGGGCCCAGTTTTTTGATGAGAGCAGCGGGCGTAAGAACATTCTCGTAGTTGATGACAGTGTAGCATCCGGCAGGGCGTTGGCTGAAGTAAAAGATCTGCTGAAAGATCACAGCAGCCGTTACAATATCAAATACTGTGTAATTTATATGAGCCCGGGCCGGGAGAAATCAGTGGATTATTATTTTGAAAATGTAGCCCTGCCCCGGTATTTCCAGTGGAATATCATGAATCACACTTCACTGGAAAAAGCCTGCTTTGATATTGACGGGGTATTGTGCGAAGATCCCCGCCCCGATCAGAATGATGACGGGGAAAAATATATCGATTTCATCCTGAATGCCCCGCCGCTGTACATACCCGGCAGCAAAATCGGATCAATCGTTACCTCCCGTCTTGAAAAATACCGGAAAGAAACGGAGACCTGGCTGCAGAAATACAATATCAAATACAACGAGCTGATTATGCTGGATCTGCCGGATATGAAAGCCAGGCAGCAGGCCAACAATCATGGCACGCATAAAGCCAATGCGTATAATTCAAAACCCTATATCCTGTTTGTCGAAAGCGAACTGGGTCAGGCAAGGGAGATCAACCGCCTCACCAAAAAACCGGTATTCTGTACAGAAACCTTTGAAATGATTTTTGAAGCAGAGTCGGTTATGTATAATCTGAAAAGCGGTAAATACCTGCCTTTCCTGCGCAAGTATGGACTGAAAGCAAGAGCAAAACTCAGGAATCTGAAAAAATACAGCTCGCCTAAGCAAGTAGCCCTGAGTAATGAATAAACAGAAGACCGGGAACCGGCCACATTTAATTTAAACAACATGTTAGTATATAATATCATACAGGTCATTCTGCTCTCCCTGCTTGGGTTAGCAACACTGTATATTTTCATCTTTTCCATAGCAGGTCTGTTCTATAAGGAAAAAGCTTTCGTAAAAGCTGACCAGTACCGGAAAATAGCGGTCCTGATACCGGGATATAAGGAGGATGAAGTTATTGTGGAGGTAGCTAAATCAGCTTTACAACAGAAATACCCGATGGGTCATTTCGATGTTGTGGTGATAGCGGATTCGTTTCAAGCCGATACACTGGCTGAGCTGAGAAAGCTGCCGGTCAGATTGATTGAAGTCAGCTTTGACAAAAGCACCAAATCCAAAGCATTGCATAAAGGAATGGCCGCCCTCACTTCCAGCTATGATATTGCAGTGATCCTGGATGCAGATAATATTATGGCTGCCGACTTCCTGATGAAAATCAATGCGGCTTTTTCCGCTGGTGCTTTTGCAGTTCAGGGACATCGTACGGCTAAAAACCAGAACACATCCTGGGCCGTACTGGATGCAGCAAGTGAGGAAATCAACAACCACATTTTCCGGAAAGGCCATCGGGTACTGGGACTCTCCTCCGCCATTATTGGATCCGGCATGGCTTTTCAGTATGACTTTTTCAAAACAATGATAGCTGATGTAAAAGCAGTCGGTGGTTTTGATAAGGAAATTGAACTGAAAATGCTGAAAGAAAAATACCGGATCAGCTACCAGGACGATGCAATGATCTATGACGAAAAAGTACAAAAAGCGGAAGTGTTCAGCAATCAGCGCAGGCGCTGGCTTTCTGCACAACTACACTACTTCCGTAAGGATATTATACCGGCCTTAGGACATCTGGTTACAAAAGGCAACCTTGATTATTTTGACAAAGCCATCCAGTTTATCCAACCCCCAAGGGTTTTACTGATAGGCGCCTTACTGTTACTGAGTACCATCTTTATCAGTGGAAATTACTTCCTGGATAATGGGTTGAATTATTCCACAGCCTGGCTGATAATAACAATGGCTTGTATCACGGCCATCCTGTTGTCCGTACCCCGTTCTTTTTATACGAAGAAAACCGGGCTTGCACTGATCAGCCTCCCCAGGGGGATGCTGGCCATGCTGAAATCACTGCTGAAAATCAAAGGAGCTAACAAAACATTTATACATACCAAACATACAAGCGTTCCGGACAGGGCAACACTCGAAAAATCTTTGCGATGAAAAAAAACAGACTCGAAAAACTTGAAGCACTGAGAGGGTTTGCCGCCCTTTATGTAGTATTGTTTCATGTACTGCCGCAGCAGATCATGCTGTATGGCGTAAACATCGGACTCCTTTTCCGTTTTGGTCCGGAAGCGGTGATCGTATTTTTTGTACTGTCCGGCTTTGTCATTAAATATACATTTGAAAGGTCTGCAGATAAATCCTTCAAGTATTATTTTATCCGGCGTTTTATCCGGCTATATATTCCCCTCTTCTTTATTTATGTACTTGGGTACCTGGTGAAATGTTACAATGCCGGCGAACTGGCAAATCCTGAATGGGGTACACTGCTAGGCAATTTATTCATGTTACAGGATGTGATCTCTCAAAAACCCAACGTGTTATCGCCGACTTACATGGGGAATGGTGTGCTCTGGTCACTTTCCTATGAATGGTGGTTTTACATGCTCTACTATGTGCTGGCCACCCGGATACCGGCCGAAAAGTTGAACAAATGGGTGAATATTCTCGTCATCACCGCCGCCGCCACTTACCTCATTTATCCCTTTATTGCGAACCGGCTCATTATGTATTTCGCTATCTGGTGGATCGGTGTACGTTTTGCGGAAATCTACCTGCAGGGCGGTGCGTTCTCGTTTAAGAAAATGATGCCCTATGGGGCTGTGTTGCTGGCCATCACCTGTATACTCGGTCTTAATCTTTACCTCAATTTTTCCTACACCAAAGTATACAGCTTCCCGCTGGTGGCATATCCCTTTATCGAAGTCAGGCATTTTGCCTTTGCCATCATGGTCATGTTTGGTGCGATTGCCTGGTATAATCTGAAATGGGTGGGGTTCAACACCGTATTTGGTGTATTTAAATATATCGCACCGAGTTCCTATGTGATTTATATCGCCCACCATTATCTCGTGGTGAAAGCCAGCTACCTGCAGTTTGTCAATAATAAAGTGCTGGAATACGGACTCTACATTATCATCTTACTGATTTTTTCCTACCTGCTTGAAGTGGTGGTTTATAATAAAATCAGAAAGCAGATACTGGGTTAAA